>JABWCP010000006.1 GCA_013360215.1 bacterium
CGGCCAGTATTTGAAAAAAGGGTCTCTGGTATGCGTGGAGGGTCCGATGAAAACACGTCGGTGGGATGACAAGAGCGGGGGTAAACATGCGTTGACGGAAGTCGTCGCCGAAACGATGCAGATGCTGGGGCATAAGAACGCCAAGCCGTCGGAGTCGGAAGGTGTACAGGAAGAAATGGAAATTCTTGCCGAAGCCACCGCATGACATCCGTTTTGTGCACGCCAGAGCTTGTCGGTATCTATGAACCGGCAAGCTTTGACTGTACGATGTTTTGCACGGAATTTTATTTGCACGTAAAAAAGCGTTTTTATACTTTGCGCACGTAAATAACAAAGCACAACTACAGACACACACGAAACAAGGAGCTTAGGATGGCAGACGAAATGGTATTGTCGGACAAAGACAAAAAAGCCGCGTTGGACCGCACGCTGACAGACATTGTCAAAGAATACGGTAAGGGATCTATCATGAAACTGGGCGAGCGCACGGCCATGCAGGTCGAGGTGTTTTCCACCGGTTCCATTTCGATCGATGCCGCACTGGGCGTCGGCGGTATTCCCCGCGGACGTATTACGGAAATTTACGGGCCGGAATCTTCCGGTAAAACCACTCTGTCGCTGCATGTCATAGCCGAAGCGCAAAAAGTCGGCGGCGTGGCAGCATTTATCGACGCCGAGCACGCACTCGATGCGATATATGCCAAGCGCCTTGGTGTGGATATTGATAATCTTTTGGTCTCTCAGCCCGATAACGGCGAACAAGCTCTGGAAATTACCGAACGTCTGGTTCGCAGCAATGCCGTCGATGTGATCGTGATTGACTCCGTTGCCGCCCTTGTTCCCCGCAGTGAAATTGACGGCGAAATGGGCGATGCGACCATGGGTGTGCAGGCGCGCCTCATGAGCCAGGCCATGCGTAAACTGACCGGCGCGGTGAGCAAATCCAAAACCTGCGTTATTTTTATCAATCAGGTGCGCGATAAGATCGGCGTCATGTTCGGCAATCCCGAAACGACGACCGGCGGACGGGCCTTGAAGTTTTATACATCCATTCGTGTGGACATTCGTCGCATCGGACAGATCAAAGCCGGTGAAAATCTTGTCGGTAACCGCACCAAAGTCAAAGTGGTGAAAAACAAGCTGGCGCCGCCTTTCAAAGAAGTCGAAGTGGATCTGATGTATGGTACCGGCATATCGCGCGAAGGCGATTTGGTGGACCTGGCGTCCACGATGAATATCGTCCAAAAAAGCGGAACATGGTTTTCTTTTGAAGATGAAAAAATCGGCCAAGGCCGCGAAAATGCGAAACAATATCTGACCGATAATCCGGTCATTTTGAAAAAAATCGAAACCCGCGTGCGTCAGGAATTGGGTATCGCACCGGCGGCGACGGAAAAAGAATCGCCGAAGCCTGCGCCGACCGCATCCGAAAAAAAATCAAAATAAAACGATAGAAGAGTAAGGATATACTTATGTCAAAAGGAACACTCAATAAAGTCATCATCATCGGCCGTCTGGGCGGTGATCCGGAACTGCGATATACACCGAGCGGTGCGCCGGTTGCGACGTTTAATGTCGCTACCAACGAATCCTACAAAGATAAAGAAGGTAAGCTGATCGAATCCACGGATTGGCATCGGATCGTGGCGTGGAATAAATTGGCCGAAATTTGCGGCCAATATCTTAAAAAAGGTTCGCTCGTTTACGTGGAAGGTAAGATCAAGACACGTTCGTATGACGACAAAGACGGTCAGAAAAAATATGTAACGGAAATTCGTGCCGATAACATGCAAATGCTGGGCGCTAAGATGGACGGAGGCCGCGGCGAAGCGTCGCTTCCGCATCCGGCCGATATGGGCGGAGGTATGGATCATGCCGCCGATGCGGGAGGCTCCTCGGGCAGTGATGATTTACCGTTTTAGTTATACGCATAGGCCGTAGATATACAAAGGCTGCACAGGTGGTGCAGCCTTTTTTTTATGCATAAATTTTTTCGATCGGCAAAAAAAGGTTTTTTGTTTTAGGTTAATTCGTTTCAAAAATTCGGCACATCGTTTTTCCCGTTGCATTTCTTTTTTTTCGTTCTATCTTACCAATGTATCACATATTTCGGAAGAGGAGCGTCTACAAAAAAATTCATTGCGAGTGCATCCGGCACGCTAGAGCAGTGAATGGCGGTGATAGACGCCGAAACAACGGATCTGGAAAATCGGTTGTTGGTTGCGGAGGTTAAACCCACGTGACTGTCATGATGCATGAAGCGCTTCCGGAATTGACGTCGCGATCTGCATTAAGGCCTTCCTTAAGCTCAATCCCGTACAATTCCCGTATCATGACTCTTCCTTACCGTTTGTAAGGAATTTTTTATTTATAACCTGAGGAATGGAGTCATGAACGATCTCATTATCGCCAAATTTGGCGGTACCAGTATGGGCACAGCCGAAGCGATGCGCCAAAGCGCGCGTATCGTTATTGCCGATAACCGCATACGTGTCGTCGTGGTGAGCGCCACATCCGGTACGACGAACGCGCTGCTCAAAGTATATCACGATCTATGCGCATGCGACACGGTGTCGGCGGATCAGGCGTTTAAAAAAATTGAAGACCGGCATCGCACGATGTGCCATGCACTGGAACTTGATTCTTCTGCAGTAGATGAATTGATCGTTGCCGCACAAAATCACATGTCGTTATTTTCTGCATCGGAAAATCGCGAAGTATGGCTCGATGCATGGCTTTCATTCGGTGAGCGCTTGGCCTCGCGTATATTTGGCAAAATGCTCTTTCATCTCAAAAATAATGTCACGGAAGCCGATGCCCGATCATTTATTATTACCGATGAGGTGTTTGGCAAAGCCGAGCCGCAACCGGATCGTATAAAAACTGCGTGCCTGAAAAAATTGCTCCCACTGTGCAGTGAACAGATTATTGTGACCCAAGGTTTTATCGGTGCAACGACCGACGGCCGTACGACCACACTGGGGCGCGGCGGTAGCGATTATAGCGCGGCATTATTGGGAGAGGCGCTCTCGGCTAAAGAAGTTTTGATTTGGACGGACGTACCGGGGATTTTTACGATGGATCCCAATTTGGTGCCGGCTGCGCAAACTATTCCTAAAATCAGTTTTTCGGAAGCCGCTGAATTGGCCAATTTTGGCGCTAAAGTTTTACATCCGGCAACGCTGTGGCCCGCTATTCGCAAAGGCATTCATGTGTTTGTGGGTTCGACATTTGAACCCGAAGCCGGCGGAACGTGGATCGAACCGGATGTCAATGATAAGCCGTTGGTACGTGCCATCGCGATGCGCAAGCATCAGACGCTTATAACGGTGAGCAGTTTGCGCATGCTCAATACGCACGGTTTTCTTGCCAAAATGTTCGGCGTGCTGGCCGATCATAAACTCAGCGTTGATCTTGTGACGACCAGCGAAGTCAGCGTGGCGCTTACGATAGACGGCACGAGCCTGGGTTCGTCCGGTGAAAAAATTTCCGAAAAACAAGAGTTGCTCCAGGATCTTCGCCGGTTTGCGGATGTCGCGATCGAGGAAAACCTGACGCTGATCGCACTGGTCGGAAACAATCTGCAACAAACACCCGGTATTGCGGCGCGCACCTTTGACGCGATCGCCGGTCTTAATGTGCGTTTGATTTGTCAGGGTGCGAGTTCTTATAACATGTGCTTTCTGATGCATCAGTCGGATGCGCCACAAGCCGTTAGCGCACTTCACCGTGCGTTTATCGAAAGTGAGGTCGTATGCCTAAAATCAGCCTGATCGGAAACGGGAAAACCGGCGGCGCCGTGGAACGCTTATTGCCTCCGGATGAAATCGCGGCGGTTTTTAATTCCAAAAATCCACCGACGGTTGAGGCGTTGAAAAATTCGGACGTGGCGATCGTTTTTGTGCCCGGTCATGTGTTGAATGACCTGGTACCGGTACTCATTCAGTCCGCCGTTCCCGTCGTGTGTGGCAGCACCGGATTTGAATGGACAATGGACGTGCGGCGCGCTGTAGAAAACAGCGGCGCCACTTGGATAACGGCGAGCAATTTTAGTATGGGTATGCAATGGATGTTTCGTATGGCGCGCGAATTCAGACGCCTTGAAAGCCAATGGGCCGGATCGGAAGCGGAGATATTTGAAGTGCATCACATACATAAAAAAGACAAACCCAGCGGCAGTGCGCTCAGTATCCGGCAGCATTACGGAAAACAAATACCCATTCACAGCGATCGTACGGGTGACGTTGTCGGATTTCATTCGCTTGTGTTGGCTACCGCATCGGAAAAACTTATGCTCTCACATCATGTCGAAGACCGATCCGTATTTGCGCGCGGTGCGATATGGACGGCCCAAAAGCTCATCGAAAAACGATCCCGGCCGCAGGATTATCCCAGCGGTATTTTTCCTCTGGAAGATGTGTTTGAAACCTGGCTAAACGAAGGACAATAAGCTATGAAAAATCTGCAATCGGTTACACTATGGACAGCGATCGTGACGCCGTTTTTGGATAACGGAAAAATTGATTTTTTATCCTTTGAACGGTTATTACGTCGTCAAGAAGCCGCCGGAAACGGTGTGGTGATACTCGGAAGTACGGGCGAGGGCCTGGCGTTAAACGATGATGAAAAAAGGGAAGTGGTCCGCTTCACCGGAACTTGCAAACTCCATGTCCCGGTTATGGTCGGCGTCGGCGGATTCAATTTGGACGCCACCCAGCGGTGGATTGAAGAGAATAATCAGCACGCATTTATCCATGCGTATTTATTGGTCACGCCGCTCTACGCGAAACCCGGTGCACGGGGCCAATGTAGTTGGTTTGCTGCGCTGCTCGAGGCCTCTCAAAAACCGTGTATGTTATACAATGTGCCATCCCGGACAGGCGTGAAGTTGCATACGTCCGTCCTGCGTGAACTTAAGGATCATTCGCGATTTTGGGCAGTGAAAGAGGCGAGCGGGAGCGTTACCGAATTTCAGGATTACCGTGAAGCCGCACCGGGTGTTGCATTCTTTAGCGGGGACGACGGCTTAACACCTTTTTTTGCATCGGCCGGAGCCATGGGGCTGGTCTCTGTGATGAGCAATGTGTGGCCGGAAGCGTCCGCCGAATTTGTTTACCGTTGTGTGAACCGCGATACCGGCGTATTATTACCGACATGGCGTACGGCTTCCGATGCGATGTTTTTGGCCAGTAATCCTGTACCGGCTAAAGCTTTATTGCACGAATTAGGGTTGATCACTTCGGCGTATGTGCGACCGCCGCTTTCTATGGAAGATTTACCGGATCGAAATAAATTAATCATGGCGGACAGTCTAGTGCAACGATGGATGGAGCAATACGGATGAAAAACGATTGGAAAAAAATATTAGAACAACTGGAGCGCGGAGAGATACGGGCCGCGACGTATGATAACGGTTTTTGGCGGGCTAATGTTGCCGTCAAAGAAGCCATACTATCCGCTTTTCGCGAAGGTAAACTGATCGCCATGAATCGTCCCACCTACGGACGCTATGGCGGATTTGTGGATAAAGATTCGATGATTCCCCGAAGCTTTCAGCCGAAACAAAAAATAAGACTCGTGCCCGGCGGTTCATCCGTACGACGCGGCGCTTATGTGGCACCCGGTGTTGTGATTATGCCGCCGTCGTATATCAATGTCGGCGCATATATAGACGAACAAACGATGGTGGACAGTCATGTGTTGGTCGGTTCGTGTGCGCAGGTCGGAAAACGTGTACATCTGAGTGCCGGTGTACAAATCGGCGGCGTATTGGAGCCGGTCGGCAGCGCTCCCGTGGTGATCGAAGACGATGCCTTTGTGGGTGCGGACGCGGTGATCGTAGAGGGTATATGTGTCGGTACCGGAGCCGTGATCGCACCCGGTGTGGTCCTTTCGCGCGGTGTCACGGTGTACGACGCCGTACATGAAAAAGAATTGGGACGTGGCGCCAGAATTCCCGATTTGGCCGTCGTCGTACCCGGTACGCGCCCGCTGGCATCGACCTGGGCCAAAGAACGCGGTCTCGCAACGGCTTGTGCGATCATCGTCAAATACCGCGATGCGAAAAGCAACGCCGCGTTACAACTGGAAGAGGCGTTGCGATGAAGGCATTGACGGCGCATCACCTTACACTGTTACAAGAGGCCGCCGACCGGGTGCGAAAACCTTTTTTTGCCTACGATCTGGATGGTTTACGATCGCATGCTATGACGTTACGCTCGGAAGGCGTTCGCCTGTGGTACGCTTGTAAAGCCAATCCGCTTTCGGCCATTCTGCGAACAATGGGTGCGTGTTCTTTTTCGGCGGACGCCGCCAGCCTCGGCGAATTACGGCAAATCCTAAGATATTCGGGCATCGCACCAAAAAACATATTACTTACCGGCCCGGCTAAAGACGAAGCCTTCGTCACGGAAGCGTTAAATGCCGGCGTTTGTACGATCATCGTAGAGAGCGTGCACCAACTTGAAATGCTGCAGCAGCTTGCATCAACGACCCACAAGCCTATTCAGGTTCTTCTTCGCCTTCAATTAGACTGGGACGAAAAGAGCGCGAGCGTGCTTGGAGGCAGCGCCATCACCCCGTTTGGATTACCGCCAGAGGTTTGGCAATCGGTGTCGTGGAAATCGTTTCCTCATTGCAATGTGTTAGGTTGTCATGTTTTCCAATGGAGCAATATTGGCGACATAGAAAAACTCAATTTTTTTTGGCATCGTATTGCCGTCGAATCTAAGCGCTTGATGCAACATATCGGCAAACCTTTGGAGGTGCTTGACCTTGGGGGTGGACTCGGCGTACCGTATCATGCCGATGCGCGCGAATTGCGATGGATTGAAGTGGATGACGCGTTGCAAAAAATTCGCAAGCAATATGAAATACCTTCGATTTGGTTAGAACTCGGACGTTATGCCGTAGGCGGTTTCGGAAATTATCTTACACGTGTGATGGATCGTAAGCAGGTACGCGGCACGGAGCTTCTGATTTTAGAAGGCGGTGTCAATCACATCGCCCGTCCGGCCCTCACGCATGCCTCGTTTCCTGTACACACTCTGAAGCCTTCGTCTGCGAAAACCCAATCTTTCAAACTGCACGGCCCCTTATGTACGGCCTTGGATGATCTGGGTTTGCATGATTTGCCTGAAGATATACAACGCGGCGATTGGCTTGTGTTTCGCCAATGCGGTGCATACGGCTTTACGGAAAGTATGCCGTACTTTTTGTGCCACGATATTCCTGCAGAGATCATTATAGAAAACAATCAATACGCCGTGGTGCGCGAAAGCGTGCCGGCTGAAAATTGGCTGAAGTAAAATGAAAAACTATACGCACACCACGATACCGGTACGGACTTTGGCATCAGGTCAAATTCTGAATATAGATGTCTTTCGTTTTGAAGGTGATCCGTCTGTGCCGTCGGCATATATACAATCCGGCATGCACGGTGCGGAATTACAAGGTACCGCCGTGATTGATTTTTTAATTCGTTTTTTTACAGATCACCCGCCCAAAGGCACGGTGACACTTGTCCCGGCGGCCAACCCTTATGCACTAAATAATAAAACCGGAGAATATACGCAGGGAAGATTTGATCCGACGTATGGCGATAATTGGAATCGCCTTTATTGGGATGCTTTGAATAATGAAGACGGCATAGACATAGAAAACTTGGTTAAAACCATTCGCAGCGATGCACAAAATAGTATTCAAAAAATTTTACGACATGAGCTGACCCGTAAACTGGAACAGCAACTGCAGAAGCCGCTTACGGAAATGGGTTATGGCCGCAAACTGGCGTTGACTTTACAACGTATGGCTGTCGAGGCGGATAGTGTGCTTGACCTTCATTGCGCTTCGCATTCGGTACGCCATGTGTATGCGCCGGAGTATGCGCGTCAAACCGTGAGGTATTTGAATATTCCGTATGTTTTATTTATTCCCAATCTTTTTGCCGGTGCAATGGATGAAGCGGTATTTTGCCCTTGGTGGACATTAAGTCAAAAGCTAAGTGTGCCGTGCCCCGTTGAAGCCTATACGATCGAACTCGGCAATCAGGAAGCTTACTCCGCAAAAGATGCGCGCGGCGATGCGATGGGTATTATTAATTATTTAGTGCACAGGGGAACATGCGACCCGATAAAACCAAAAGGCCGTGATAGCGCGGAGTCCCTATTCGCATGCCGTTTACAAGACTATAAAACTATCTATAGCCCGACCGGAGGATTGTGTGAATTTAGTACGGTTACCGGTGGGATCGTTCCGGCACAGGAGCCGCTGGCGGTTATACTCACTAAAGCGGGGAATGAAAAAATATCGGTGGCATTACCCTATGATTGTATTCCGATCGTGCAATATTCATCCGCGGCTTTGCATCAAGGGGTCGAATTGCTCAAAGTATTTTCGAAATGGGAAGTAATGTGAATTCGGGCAACAATAAAAATCCCTCATGAAACAAGGATGATTGGCATGCCTTGATACCGATGAGGGATATAATCTTTTAAATTGTCAGAGAATACTATTTTGCAATATCCACGGCACGGTATTCGCGAATCACCGTGATTTTGATCTGTCCGGGATATTCCATTTCGGTTTCGATACGTTGTGCGATATCGTCGGCCGTTTGAATAGCGCGGTTATCGTCGAGTGTCGCATAATCAACCATCACACGTATTTCCCGCCCGGCCTGAACGACAAACGCTTCGCGTACGCCGTTGAAGCTCATCGCAATTTGTTCCAATTTATTGAGGCGCTTCAGATAATTATTCAGCACTTCTTTTTGTGCGCCCGGACGTTCTTTGCTCAGCATATTCGCCGTGTACAAAATCACGTTGATAGGGTGGGCGATCATCGGGTCGTCATGATGAAATAAAATGGCATTTTGAACGACGGCGTTTTCACCGAATTTACGTGCCAATTCGGCGCCCACGACGGCATGCGGTTGATCGGAGCGGTCGGCGGCAAATCCGATATCATGCAGTATCGCAGCGCGTTTGGCAAGTTGTGCGTCAAAACCTAATTCGGATGCGATCATACCGGCAATGGCGGCCGTTTCCATACTATGTTGCAGGAGATTCTGTCCGTACTGATGACGGTATTTGAGTTTGCCGAGCAGTTTGACTATTTCGACATGGGCGCCGTGTATACCGACTTCAAAAAGCGCCTGTTCTCCGGTATTCATGATATGTTCATCGAAATCCCGTCTGGCTTTTTCGTACACATCTTCGATACGACCCGGATGAATACGTCCGTCCGTGATCAGTGCTTCCAACGTTTTTCGTGCGATTTCACGACGGATCGGATCAAATCCCGAAATCATGATCGTATTGGGCGTATCGTCAATCATGATCTCGCAACCCGTAATGGATTCGAAGGCACGGATATTACGCCCTTCACGCCCGATGATACGGCCTTTCATTTCATTACTCGGCAGTTTAAATGCAGTAACCGTGCTTTCAGTCACGTGATGCATGGCCGTACGTTGTACGGCTTGCAACATGATATTTTTGATCTGATCTTTGGCCTGTATTTGCGCTTGTTCTTTGATATTGCGAATGGATTTGGCCGCATCTTCTTTGGCCTTTTCCAGCATATTGGCCATCAGCACCTGTTTGGCCTCTTCCGTCGTCATGCGTGCGATGGTTTCCAGTTTATCGTTCTGGTTTTTGATCATCGCTTCAAGTTGTTCGGTTTTTTTGGTGACTTCTTGAAGTTTTGTCTGCACTTGTTGTTGTTTCTGATCGACGTCTTTTTCTTTACGCGTCAGCAAATCTCCTTTTTGCTCTACGGCACGTTCGCGCTTGAGTAATTCATCTTGCTGGTTTTTGATCTGAATGCGCGTGCTTTTGGTTTGCTCGTCAAACTCATGGCGTTTTTTATACCATTCATCGCTGACTTCGATGAGCTTTTCTTTTTTGAGATTTTCCGCATCGGACTGGGCCGTTTTGCGAATTTGCTGGGCTTCTTCATCGGCTTCGCGAATGCGTTTGGCTACGGCGATTTTAGTCGCGTACACTTGCCCAAAAAGAAAGGCCGCTACGGCGGATACCAGCGCTGCTAAAATAAAAATAGCAATTTCCATGATTGTCTTGATCTAACTCCGTTGATCTATAAAAAAACCCTGTGACCTTCGGGCGCTGTGCGCCAAAGGACAACAGGGGATAATGTCAGAGTGAAGACTATTTCTGCGAAAAAAGATTGATTTCTTCGGCAGCCGATTGTTCGTTAGCCTCAGGTGTCAGGTCCAGCGTTTCGGGCAGGGGGGCCTGCGTCAGCATGTCCAGCATTTTCTGAGCCTTGTTTTCCATCGTTTCAATCGTCTTCGTTTGATCGGCGCTGGTTTTGAAAAACTCGTCCGTAATATTCAGCGCCGCAAGGATCGCCACTTTGAGCGGGGATTTGATCGCACCGCTTTTGTTGATCTCTTTCATCTTTTGGTCTACATAATCGGCAATTGCGCGAATGTGATCGGCGTTATCATCGCCTTTGATCACATATTCGCTGCCGTAGATGTTGACTTTGACGGAACTCTTATCCACTGTTATCGCAAAATTAAATAATTTTTTCCAACTCGTTTATTTTATTCAAAACACTTTCTAATTGCACCCGCATGCGCGTTCTGAATTCGGGATCCAGCATCGCTTTAGGTTCAGAACGTATTTCCACGGTCTGTGCCGGGGACTCACTGCCGCGTTTTAGTTCATCGGCCTCACGGCGAAGGGCGTTATACGCATCCTGCAATTCCTGATACGCCGCATCTTTGGTCTTGATCAGGTTTTGTTGCCGCCGGACGATTTTTTCTTTGTCGTCGAGTTCACGCTGTTTTTCGGCAACGGCTTCCGTCACCTGATGGTCCGCTTGCTGCGTGATCTCCTGCAAACGTCCGATCTCCGCATACGCATCATGCAGATCCTGTAGCAATTTTTTTAACCGGATTTCCACCAAATCAAGGGAGCCGGCACTGCGTGTACGTGAATGTTTTTCGGATGCTCGCGCCAATTTTGTTATTACCTGTTATCGCAGTTTTGCGCCAAATTGATTTTCGACATACGCGATGATGGATTGCATCGTCGCATCGATCTCATCCTCCGTCAGAGTACGTTCGACGGATTCGAATCGCAACGCAAACGCGAGGCTTTTTTGACCTTGTGTTACCTGATTGCCGTGATACACATCAAATACTTCCAAGTTGGTCAAATGCGCACCGGCCTTGGACCGTATGGCATTCTGTATCACGCCGGCCTGCATTTTTTCATCCACGATCAAGGCCAAGTCGCGGCGAATAAATGGAAATCTGGAAATCAGATCAAATGTTTTTCTGAATTTTCCGATACGTCGTAAAACATCGTAATCTATTTCGAAAGCCCAAACGGTCGTGTCAATATCCAATGCCCGTAAGACCGCATTCTGTATACGTCCAAAGCGACCAAGTGTTAATACCTGAGAATCCGAAGCAAGACAGGATATGGAAACCGAATTGGGCGCAAATACGAAAGAATGATAAGGATTATACTGTAGCGAATCAAGCCAAAACTTCCCCATAATCCGATCGACAATGCCCTTAAGATCATAATAATCTACGGCACGGGGTTTGGTTGCCCAGTGGGTAGGGGCGCTTTGGCCGACGATACAACCGGCCAATACGTTACGTTCCGCCGGCAGTGGATCGCCCTCGTTGCGGTACGTCCGCCCGATTTCATAGATCTGCATGCTGTCGTTTTTACGAAATAGATTACCGCGTACGACTTCCAGCAAACTCGGCAGCATGGAAATGCGCATGACGGACATGTCTTCGCTGATGGGGTTCATCAGGCGCACAAAATACTTTTCACCCTCCGGTTCGACGGCCATCTGCGATGACGGATGTACCATGGCATTGGTATATACTTCCGATAAACCGGCTTCACGTAAAGCGGCGCGGGTTTGGTGCATCATTTTTTCGCCGGAAGGCGGTTCGTGATGATAGTGTCCGTAGGCGCCGGTACTGGGACGGATGCGATCAAAACCGTAAATGCGGGCCACTTCATCAATCAGATTTTCCTCGATTTCGATATCTACGCGATGCGATGGCGCGGTGACGATAAATGAACCGTCGCCGTTATTGATGACGCCAAAGCCAAGGCGCGTAAGAATATCCGCGATATCGTTGTCGGGGATTTCTTGACCGATAAGGCGCGTAACCGATGCCGAGCGCAATGTGATCACCGCCGGTTTGGTTATTGAAAAGTTAACATCCAATACACCGGCGAGAATTTCGCCCCCGGCCAGTTCATGCATCAGTTGTGCGGCGCGCTGGATGGCGTAGATCACGCCTTCGGGGTTGATGCCCCGGCCAAAACGATTGGATGCTTCCGACATGATGCCGAGATGTTTGGATGAGCGGCGAATTCGTTTTCCGTCAAAATGGGCCGATTCGAGGAGAACATTTTTGGTCGAATCCGAAATTTCCGAATTTTTTCCGCCCATGATACCGCCGATAGCGATCATTTTTTCGCCGTCGCAGATCATCACTGTTTCATCATTGAGTGTGTGCGACTTATCATCCAGCGTTTGAAACGTATCGCCTTTGCGGGATTTACGCACGATGATTTTGTGGCCGGCCAGATGATCGTAGTCGAAAGCGTGCAGCGGTTGGCCGCATTCCAGCATGACAAAATTGGTAATGTCCACGATGTTGTTGATCGAACGAATACCTACGGCTTCGAGTCGTTTGACCAGCCAATCCGGCGAGGGGCCGATCGTGACGTTGCGTATGACGCGGCCGGCATAGCGTGTGCAGCCTTCGCGATCTTCGATAGCGATAGACGCATGCGCTTCGGCTTTTTCCGAGGATTCGATGACACGCACGTCGGGCATACGGATGGTCGTATTTTCGATCATGGCGATCTCGCGTGCCATGCCGAGCATATGGAGGCAATCGGGACGATTGCTGGTCACATCAATATCCAGTACGACTTCGCCGCTTCCGATAAACGCAGCAAACGATTGACCTAAGGTATGCGGCGTTGTAGAATCAAGTTCCCAAATGCCGGGCGACTTGCCGGTTTCAAATCCCAATTCGCTTTTGGAGCAAATCATACCGCAGGATTCTTCGCCGCGAATTTTTGCTTTTTTGATTTCAAAATTTCCCGGCATCATCGTGCCGATCGTAGCGATGGGGGCCAATTGGCCGGCTTTGACGTTGGGCGCTCCGCAGACGATGTTCAGTATGTCCGTGCCGACATCTACCTTGGTGAGAGACAGTTTATCGGCATTGGGATGCTTGGTTACTTCGAGCACTTTACCGAGGACCACACCTTTGAAAGGATCATTTTCCAAAATGGCTTCGACATTAAGTCCATTCATCGTAAGACGATGGGCCAGCTCTTGCGGGGACAACTTGATATCAACATAATCCTTGATCCAAGTCAGGGAAATCTTCATGAAAACTCCGTATATTGAAACGTGATCGTATATTTGCGTAGTGCAAGAATATGACCTAAATGTATTTTAATCAAGGGTTTTTAACCTGAGGAGCGTGTCATGATCAAGAAATTTATGGTGCCCGAAGATAAAAAAATTTCACTCAAGGACTATGATCCGGATGAAACCCTCGGTTACGAAAACGATGATTCCGTCAAGGAAGAGTTTAAAAAGCTCAATCTGAAGATGATTGATCTGCAAGAACTCTTATATGCCGAAAAAGAAAAATCACTTCTGATCATATTGCAGGCCATGGATGCCGGCGGTAAAGATGGTACGATCAAACACGTGATGCGCGGACTCAATCCGCAAAGTTGCGTGGTGCATAGCTTCAAAGGCCCGAGCGAAGAAGAACGTTCGCATGATTTTTTATGGCGTATTCACCAAAAAGTGCCGGCGAAGGGGTATGTATGTATTTTTAACCGGTCGCATTACGAAGATGTGCTTGTGACGCGCGTTCACGGATGGATCAATGATAAAACAGCAAAACAGCGGTTTAATCAAATCAACGAATTTGAAGAGTTGCAGGCGGAAAACGGTGTCACGATCATCAAATTCTTTCTGCATATTTCCAAAGAAGAGCAGCGCAAGCGTCTCCAGGAACGGTTGGACGATAAATCCAAACATTGGAAGTTTTCAGCCAACGATCTCAAAGAACGTGCGATGTGGGGACAATACATGGATGCATTCGAAGATGTATTTAACCACACCAGTAAAAAACATGCGCCGTGGTATGTGATTCCTTCCAATAAAAAATGGTTTCGTAATTTGGCTACGGCCAATATACTGGTAGATACGCTCAAATCCCTTGATATGAAGTATCCCAAACCCAAGCAGGATTTTTCAAATCTTGTGATCGAATAAAATTAGTTTGATTTTTTTTCACAAATCCCCGGCCATAAACCGGGGATTTGTGTTATAAAATATTCCGTTGATCTATCGCAACGGATAGTGTAACTTTGGGGCGTCCTTTCAATCATACCTTTGGGAGAAAAACTTCATGGCTCCGAATACCCTTGAATCGCTGTGTATTAATACCATTCGTACACTGTCTATGGATGCGGTACAGCAGGCCAATTCCGGCCATCCCGGAACACCGATGGCTCTGGCGCCGATCGCGTTTACGCTGTATGATAAATTTATGAAACACAATCCGGGCAATCCGCATTGGCCCAACCGGGATCGTTTTATTTTATCGGCAGGGCATGCATCCATGCTGCTTTACAGTACACTGCACATCAACGGGTATGGTATTTCGCTGGACGATATCAAACAGTTTAGACAACTGCATTCCAAGTGTGCGGGGCATCCCGAATACGGTCTGGCTCCGGGCATCGAAACGACAACGGGGCCTTTGGGAACGGGCGTGGCGAATTCGGTCGGTTTTGCCATCGCTGAAAAATGGTTGGCGCAATATTTCAATCGCCCCGGCCATGAAATTTTGAATTACAGCATTTTTGCCGTGGCCGGTGACGGATGTATGATGGAAGGCATTTCCGGCGAAGCCGCATCGCTGGCAGGCCACCTCGGATTGGATAATCTCATTTGGATCTATGATAACAATAAAATTACGATCGAAGGTTCGACATCGCTGGCGTTCAGCGAAGATGTGATGAAACGTTTTGAAGCGTACGGTTGGTTTGTGCAACATATCACCGATGCCAATGATACCAACGCGTTATCGTCCGCCATCGAGCGCGCTCAGCAAACCAAAGGTAAACCGTCGTTTATCATGGTGGATAGTCACATCGGATACGGTGCACCGCACAAACAGGATTCGCACTCGGCACACGGTGAACCGCTCGGCGAAGAGGAGATTAAAGCGACGAAACAGGTTTACGGTTGGGATCCCGAAAAAAAATTCTTTGTGCCGGATGACGTAAAAGCATACAGCCAATTTGCCGTAGAAAAAGGTTCGCAACACGAGCAGGAATGGCAGAAAAAATTTGAAGTTTACCGCACTGCGTTTCCGGATCTGGCCAAACAATTTGAGTTAATTCAGAAACGGGAATTACCCGAAGGTTGGGATGCCGATCTGCCGGTATTTCCGGTCGACGCCAAAGGCGTTGCGGGGCGTGATGCCGGAGGTCAGTTGATCAATGCCTTAGCGGCCAAAATACCCTGGCTTGTCGGTGGCGCCGCGGATCTTGCTCCCTCTACGAAAACTCTGATCAAAGGCGCAAAAAGTTTTAGTCGTGACAATCGCGACGGTCGAAATTTTCACTTTGGTATTCGTGAACATGCCATGGGCGCTATCGTCAACGGCATGACACTCAGCGGGTTGCATGCGTACGGTTCGGGTTTTCTGATTTTTTCGGATTATATGCGACCCACATTTCGGTTGGCGGCGCTGATGCAACAGCCGTCGTTGTTTGTTTTCACGCATGACAGTATCGGTGTCGGTGAAGACGGCCCGACCCACCAACCGATCGAACAAGTCGGCTCGTTGCGCGCTATTCCTAATCTTGAGGTGATCCGCCCGGCGGATGCCAATGAGGTGGCGGAAGCATGGAAATATATGATGCGACTTAAGGATAAACCGGCGGCTCTGATTTTGACACGCCAGGCTTTACCGACGATGGATCGCACTAAATACGCGCCGGCTTCCGGTGCGCAACGCGGCGGATACATTTTAGCCGACTGCAAAGGTAAACCGGATATCATTCTGATCGGTACGGGTTCCGAGGTACAACTGTGTATCGGGGCCTATGAAAAACTGACGGCGGAGGGTTATAAATGCCGCGTGGTGAGCCTGCCGTGCTGGAGTTTATTTGAACGTCAAGGCAAGGCGTACTGGGAAAAAGTACTGCCGAGCGATGTGCGTTGCCGCATAGCCGTTGAGGCCGCAGCCAGCTTCGGATGGCGGCGTTATACGGGTATCGAAGCCGATGGCGGTATCATCGCCATGCGCAGTTTTGGCGAATCCGCTCCGATCAAAGCGTTGTTAGAAGAGTTCGGTTTTACTACGGAAGCGGTGGTGAAACTAGCCAAACAGAAACTGAAACAATTTGGGAAAGCCGCGCCTAAAAAAACAGTAAGCGCTAAAAACAAACCTGCTAAAAAAGCCAAGAGCAAGCCGAAGTCTAAAAGCACGAACAAAAAAACGGTATCAAAGAAGAAGCAAACAAGCGGAAAAAGGAAACGCAAATAAACGATTACATTCGTATAACAAAAAAGGCTTCGGTGTTTAACCGAAGCCTTTTTTTATGTCCGCGAAAAATTCTCAATAGGCCATGATGTTTTCGATAGCATGGGCGATTTTGGCTTCATCCACCAGCACCGCGGCTTCCAGAATACGTGAGAAGGGGATCGGGCAATCCGCACTGCATACGCGCGTCACCGGGGCGTCAAGATATTCAAAACATTCCTGAGTTATGCGCGCTGCGATTTCACCGCTAAATCCGCCGGTAGCCTGATTTTCGGTCACGACTAAAACGCGATTGGTTTTTTGAACCGAGCGTTTGATCGTTTCCATATCCAGCGGTACGATGGAGCGGATGTCGATCACTTCAGCATGGATACCTTTATCGGCCATTTTTCCGGCAGCACGCAAAGACCAATGTACGGGTGTTCCGTAGGTAACGATGGTTACATCCTGGCCTTCACGACGCACGCGGGCTTTGCCAAACGGTACAAAATGATTTTCATCCGTTTTGGGGCTTTGCGCAAAAATCTGATTGTACAAAAATTTAGGCTCGAGGAAAAAAGTAATACCGCGGGAGCGAATGGCGGTACGCAAAAGTCCTGCCGCATCATCGGCAAAAGACGGTACAACGACACGCACGCCCGGAAGATTAGCCATTATGCCCTCCACAGTTTGTGAGTGGTAGAGGCCGCCGCCGATATATCCGCCGCTGGCGAGGCGAATTACGATATTGGGGCAGTTTTGACCATTGCTGCGATAGTATTCATGGCTCGTTTCGACGATTTGCTCCATCGCAGGCCACACATAGTCTGCAAACTGAGCGGCTTCGATCACGACGCGCACATTATCATGCCAACGCGAAAATCCGTTGGCCGTGCCGACGATAAAATCTTCGGCAATCGGCGCATTAAATACGCGCCCGCGTCCGAATTCCTGTTGCATGCCTTTGGTCGCATTAAATACACCGCCTTTATCTTTGGAAGCGACGTCTTGTCCCCACAAAAACGTATCGGGATTATGTCGAAATTCTTCGTGAAATACGCGGTTCATCGCCTGTAGTATTTTTTCGGTAGGTTCGCCGTCCGGTGTAGGCGTTTCTTCGACCTGAATCGGTTCGGGTGTCACAAAATCCATGGCGGTCGCGGGATCGGGAGTAGGCGCGGCTTCCGCTTTGGCAGCCGCTTCATCGACGATGTTTTTATTATCATTTTCGATCGCCGTAATTTCGTCTTCGCTAAAAATGCGCTCTTCGACTAAAAAGGAACGGAATTTATGCAAAGGATCTAACTTTTGCATGTCGGCTAATTCTTCCGGCGAACGGTATAATTCATGACGATCGCTATTGGAGTGCGAATTCATACGAACACAATCGGCATGCACGATGGCCGGACCTTCACCGGAACGCACGTACGCGATGGCTTCGTCCATGGCGCGACGGCTGTCAAAAAAATCTTTGCCGTCGCAATTGAAAATTTTCAAGTTTTTGAGGCCTCTGAAATTTTCCGATACGACGTAGTTGGCTGTTTGTTCTTCGGTGGGAACCGAAATGCCGTAGTGATTGTTTTGAATAATAAATATCACCGGTAACTGTTCACGCGAAGCGCCGTTCATGGCTTCATACACGTAGCCTTCCGAGGACGAAGAGTCGCCGAAGCTGGCAAAAGCGATCGCGTCGGATTTATAATACTTGATCGCACGCGCGACACCGACCGCATGCAGCGTGTGATTGGAAACGCAGGATGAAACGTTTTCGATCTGAATTTCCGGTTTCGCAAAGTGGTTGGACATATGGCGTCCGCCGCTGGCCACATCATCTTTGCGGCTGAGACCGTTGAGCATGATTTCATAAGGGGAAATGCCGGCGGCAAGGCATGTCAATTGATCGCGGTAGTAGGGGAAAAGAAAATCTTTGTTGGCGCGAAAGGAAAGGCCGAGGGCGAGCTGAATGCCTTCGTGTCCGCCGCACATCGCGAGGTAAGACCAACCTTTGGATTGGCGGATAAATATGGAAGCCTGATTATCGATCAGGCGACTCATATGCGCCAGAGTGTACCATTGTTTAAGAGTGTCGCGTTTGATTTCGGGACGTTTGGCTCCCGATTTGGATGATGCAACAGCTTCCAAAATGTCTCTCCGTTTTTGGTGAAACCTATGTTTTAACAACTCTGTTTTTTTCAATAAACGCGGCACTATAGTGAAAAAATCAAAGCGATTCAAGCAAATTGTTGGGTCAACGATTTAACCAAAATGGTTAGGTGAGGCAACAAAAGTCAGCGTGAACTATTCTTCAAGAATGTATTCGAAGGTGAGAAACGAAGTGACGATAATGGTGACATCAAAACCGAGGAGAATCTTAATCCAATCGAAGGCTCCGGACAAAGGTTCCCCACGGAGTAAAACGGCTGTGGCTTCGACGGCTGCAATAATCATGGGTATGGTAACCGGGAACAAAAGCACCGGCAAGAGCACCTCACGCATGCGGGTATTCAGTGCTACGGCGGAAAAAACCGTACCCGTACCGATAAAGCCAAGCGTGCCGAGTATGCTGATCAGGAGTAATCCCGGGAGTTGTTCCCATATATTGACATTAAAGAAGAGTACAAACACCGGTATGATAAACAGTTCAACGGTAAACATAAACATCGCGCCGGAGAGCAATTTACCCAGATAAATGGCGCCTTTATCAACGGGCACCATGATAAGCGCCTGCATATTGCCGTTATCGTTTTCCGATGCGAAAGCGCGGTTAAGTCCCAAAGTGCCGGCAAATGTAAAGGCGACCCACAGCATGCCGGCGCCAATCTCCTGTATTTCCTGAGAACCCGGGCTGACAGTAAAATTGAACACCACCAACACGAGAATACCAAACACCAGCATGGCACTGAATGATTCTTTAGTGCGCTTTTCGGTAAGGAAGTCCTTCTCGAAGATGGTCCAAACGATGCGGAGAAAGGCGTTCATGTGTTCTTAAGTTAGTATCGTAGCCTAAAACAACAACACCAGCTTGCGCTGGTGTTAAAAAATTTGTTTTATTTCGACATAAAATCCATGTGTTGCGATATGTATCGTCGGGGTGGGGAGATTCGAACTCCCGACCTCTTGGTCCCGAACCAAGCACGCTAACCGGGCTGCGCTACACCCCGAACATAAAACAATGCCCTGATACAACAAGGCGGGGCAATCATGCTAAAAAAAAAACTTAAATGCAACAAGTTTTTAGCAGCTATGCCACTTCGATCTGATACTGTTCGATGACAAGATTGGCCAAAAGTTTCTGACACATCGTATCGGCCTGACGTGCCGCGTCTTCTTTTGAAGAGGCTTCCATTTTTATTTCGATATACCGGCCGAGCCGAACGTCATCTATTCCGTTAAAACCGAGAGTTTCAAGCGAAGACATGACAACTTTGCCCTGGGGATCCAGGACTCCCGCTTTAGGCGTAACTTTTATTTTGATCGTACACAGCATGTTGGATTTCCTGTTTATTTTTTATGGTGATGATAAAATGCTTTGGCGAATGCGTAATTGTTTTTCCGTCGGAGCGGCGATTTCTTTAATGCTCACCGTCGGTTTTTGGGAAGCGACGATGGTTCCTTTGAGTGCTATAGGTTTTCCGTTGCGTTGAACCATGAGGCGTACCGATTCGCCCACGCTGAGCGATTCGAGCGCCTCGATGCGAGTCCGAATACCGTCCATCGTCGTAGGTAACGTTTGTTCCTGAATAGACGTGACAATATCTCCGGATTGCAAGCCCAATGCAAAAGCGGTTGAATTTTCAGACACCGATTGGACAACTAATTTTCCACCGGCACTTACATCCCAAAACCAACCGTGGGCCGGTGTATAGATGATATCATAGGCCAACCCCGCTTTTTCCAAAATCTCCCGCACCGGCAAAGGTTTCCCGCCGGCAATGTAGTGCGAATAAAACGAAGTAAAATCAACACCGGTGAACTGTTTGATGGTCATGATGAGCGTTTTGTCATCATAGGGTTTGTCTTTTTTTCCGAAGGCACGATGCATGCGCACCATCAGACTATCCATCGAAACCGCGTTATCCGTTCGATCGCGCATCTCAATATCCATAAGCCATGCCGTCAGCGAACCCTGTGTGTACATAGCCGGGGCAACGCCGATCTCCGATGCGTTCCGGCTGAGCGTCTCTAGATTGGCCGAAGGATTTTCAGCGGCAATATCGCGAAACGTATTATAAAAAACTTTTTTCGATAAAAGCCCTGTACGCATCAGCGTAAGCTGCGCATAATATTCAGTAACGCCTTCGATAAACCAAAGGTTCTGTATTCGTAGCGGTGCTTGATAGTTGATGATATGTAGTTCTTTGGGATGAAAACGTTCCGGATTCCAACGATGGAAAAATTCATGAGCCAGTACGCGAATCAGGTACGATGAACGCAAATTGCGCTGACTCGCGAAAGGCGGTAAGTAATACGATGACGCACGCGTGCTTTCCAAAGCACCGTACCGGCTGCCCGCTGCAAAAAAATTATATAAAAAATAATACGCTTCACTCGGACGATCGTCAAATAAGCGATTTTGGTAACGTATAATGGTTTTGGCAAGATTCAAAAGCGTGTCGGTTTTTATGTCCGTTTCGCTATTGATGACAAAATGATAATCCGTGCTATCCAGTGTAAAACGGAAAGCTTCGATAGGCCATGTACCCAAAAGCGCCGGCGCATCCACCAGTTCATCGTAAGAACGCGCCGCATAACGGAAGTCGGAAATGCGTGACAGTGGCGTCCATACGCGCCAACCACAGGGAAGCTGAAACTCGACTTGACAGGCTTCCGTTTGATAACCCTTGATGTAGCCAAATACGCTCGGACCATTATAAAAAAATGTCGAACGATCCATAGAGTTCAATGTGGTCGGTAATACAGGCACACTGTCTTCGGGGATGTCATGAATGCGGTAGGTGATGCGTGCGAGTTGGCGTGCGTTTTTGACAAACCATTCGTTATTATTGAGGCGTGAAACAGATATTTCTTTTCCTTTTATGTCCCAAGCTTGCACACTGTCAACCCAACGCCCGTAGTCCACGATACGATAGTTTCCGGGTGACCATGCCGGCATACAAAACGTTGCCGATTTGAGTTTGATTCCGGTGAGCGTGAGCGTGACGTAACCTTGATCGGAGGACGGACGGGGAATATCAAGCCGATACTGAAAGCGGGGCGTTTGAGCCGTCAATAGTCCGGCGCTAATGAATATAAAAATAATTCGTATCAGAACGCCGCCCCTTACTTCAATTTAGCCAGCGCTTTTTCGTACAGCTTGATCATAGAACTCGCGCTGAGTGCCCAGTTCGCATCGGATTTCATCGCATGACGAACAAGATGATCCCAGCCGTTTTTGTCCGTTTCGTAATAGGAAACGGCGGCGGCTATTTTTTTGACCATATCCTTTTCGTCGGAGTAAATAATCGCGTTACCGGATGTGCTTTTTTCTTTGGTCGGGGTAAAACGATCACTGATGATACATTCTTCGCGAATTACGGGTATGCCGCCGTAACGAATGCCGTTCATAAAATAGATTTCGGCGAAGTCATCCGAAGGAGGTATATACAACATATCGGCTACGGCAAAAAAATTGTGCCGGAACTGCTCTTCGGGATCCTGCATCGTAAAAAAAGTGTGGTTTGGATTTTTGGTAATCAACGGTTTTAAAGATGAGACGGACGAAATCGAATCGTTGGCCAAAATGAACAGTTGCAACTTCACATCTTTGACAGCTTTGAGAAATTGAGACAGCGCTTTATGCTGCGAAGCTAAATCCTCTACCAGAATACCAAAAATCGGGTGTGCCGGATCAAATCCTGTACGTTTATCATCTAAAAAACCTTCGCGGTTGGTGACTTTTCGCTCAAGTTTTTCCGCTGAATAGGATTTATATAAGGTATTATTATTGACCGGACTCCAATAATTGTGCTCTCCGCCAAAATAAGACTCCTGCACCATTTTGGCCGATGCCAAAATAGCCTCCACATCGTTGGCCGGTTTGGTGATGGTCTTCAGATGTTTATGCGTCATCGGTATCGTGACGGCATCGGAATGCATGATAGCTGTTTTGAGAAAACTGAATTTGCTTTTGTGAAAGCATTTTTCTTTTTCGATGATGTGCGCCTGGCCGAAGGCCTTGTCAAAAACGGATTTGTCAAACAAAGCGGGTTCTTCCGTGTTAATAACGGAAAATGTAATGATCGTTTTTTTGAAAAAATTATTTTGCTTCTGCTCTTCGCGGATCATGGCGGGCAAAAGGCCGGACTGCCAATCTATACAGTGTACGATATCCGGCTGCCATCCCAGAGTTTTTAAGGTTTCGATAGCCGTGCGGGCCAACAAAATAAAACGTTCATCGTTGTCTTTATAATATTCGCCCGTGCGTTTATCACGGTAGAGATCGGAGCGTTTGTAGTATTTTTCTTGTTCGGCAAAATATATCTGCGTTTTGGTTTCCGGAATGAAGCCCGATTTGACGGACACCGGCAGATCGCCGTTATACATTTTTACGGGAATGTCTTTCATCCGAATAATATCGCGGATGATGTGTTTTCGCTCATTGATCAGACTGTATTTGGGCATAAGTACGCGCACTTCATGTCCCATAGATTGCAATTGTGCAGGCAACCCGGCCGCAAATTCGGCTACGCGTCCGTCACGGGCAAAAGGGTAAACCGCCGGTGCTACAAAAAAAATTTTGGATTTTTTCATATCCTAAACAAACTCCATTAAAGTCGAACTTGTCGTAAATACGTCGCCGCATTTTCCGGCGCCGTAGGGTTAATAAAAAAACCGGAGCCCCATTCAAATCCGGCCACACGCGTCAACTTAGGAATAATCTCGATATGCCAATGGTACGCGTGATCGGGGACATAGGTATTGAGAGGCGCCGTATGCAATACAAAATTATAAGGCGGATGGTTCAACGCTTTCCGAAGGCGCATCAGTGTTTCCTGAAAAACCGAAGCCAAAGCGTTAATCTTTTCGTCATTCATATCTTCAAAACGCACTTCATGAGTTGCCGGTAAAATCCATGTTTCAAACGGAAAACGTGCCGCAAAAGGTTCCAAAGTGATGAAACCGTCGCGGTCTAATACAATGCGTCGATTATCTTTGCGATCATCATTTAAAATACCGCAAAATACGCACTGGTTATGAGTTTGATGAAAGTCTTGCGAGCCGCGCAATTCTTCCTCGACAGTTTTGGGTACGACCGGTGTTGCGATAAGCTGCGAATGCGTATGCTCCACCGTAGCTCCGGCGGGCGCACCTTGATTTTTAAAGATGAGCGCATATTTCAAACGCGTATCATTGCGCAGGTCGCGGATACGGTCACGATAAGCGCGGATAACATTGGTAAAATCCGGTGCGCTCATTTCTTCCAGCGTACACTGGTGCTGAGGCGATTCGATGATCACTTCATGGGCACCTAAACCGTCCATAAATTCGTAAAAACCATTATGCCGGTGGCTCTCCTGACCTTCTACCATCAGCGCAGGAAATTTATTAGGCACTACACGCAGAGACCAACCGGGTTGATCTTTCATAGTTCCTTCGTGACGAAAAGCCATAATTTCGCTTGGCGTTAAATGTTCGTTACCGGCACAAAAAGGGCAACTTGTGGTTAATTGCGACGGCGTCTCTGCAAAATCTGACGGACGCTTCCCGCGTTCCTCAGAGATGATGACCCAACGATTGACGATCGGATCTTTACGTAGTTCAGACATAATGCGTTCTGAGAAACATGGAGTATGCCGTGATATATCTCAAAACCGAAATCGCAATGTCAGTCACAATATTATTATTCAATCGGTGCAGTTTAATTGTTGTAATTTATGAATTTTTTGTAAAAAAGACAAATGGAAAACTAAGTAAAATTACATAAACAAAAAACTTGCGCATGGAAGCAAATTGGATTAAGTTGAAATCAATTGCAAAAAAACCAAACCGTCAGATTCTAAAGAGGATTTCCGCACATGGAGGGTATTCAAACTACGGTCAAGTTCGCCGGTCCTGGCGATAGCGTCGCTGTTATAAAGGTCGGAGGGTACATTGATACGACGACGTCATCCGAACTGGAACGTACGCTAGGCTCTTTGCTCAAAAAGAACCAACACCGTATTGTGGTAGATCTTGGCGATGTGGATTATATCAGTTCCGCAGGCTGGGGTATTTTTATTTCTGAAATCAAGGGTATCAAAGAAAATAGCGGCGATCTTAAGCTAGTTCGCATGATCCCCGAAGTGTATGAAGTTTTTGAATTACTCGAGTTTCATTATATTCTCAAAGCGTACGATACGCTGGACGAAGCCGTGGATGCCTTTGTCAAAGAGTCCGGCGGATCCATGTCGGCTAAACCGAAAGACAGCACTCAAACTATGCAAGCGGCATCGGTTGCCAAACCCGTAACCGCGGCGCCTGTTACTAAACAGGCTTCGAAACCGGCCGACGAGGCGGAAGACGAAGAAGATAATACACCGGCCACAACCCAAGGCGACGAAACCCCGGATGAATATCTTGCACGTGCGGTGCGTCAATATCCGACCTTGAGCGCTTGGCAGTTGAAAAAAGTACTTATGACCTCCGATTTCGGTTTTACCAATATGGGTTGGTTTGAAATTAGAAAAAAAATGAAGTCCGTTCGCCGGTAAATATTTTTATGCATATTTTGTATTTGAAAAGTCTCCCGATCCGTTCGCGAGGCTTTTTTATTTTAGGGGTAGTATTTTTTTTCGCCTCACAAACCGCGCGGAGTATAGGCCAGTCCTATCTTCCGCGATGGCAACAAAAAATACATTATGTAATGGATGTTGATCTCGTCCCGGCGACCGGCATGCTTACCGGCCGACAAAAAATTATCTATACCAATAATTCGCCCGATACACTGCACGCTTTGCATATGAATCTCTATGTTAATGCATTCCGCAAAAACAGCCGTATGCATCGTTACCACGAGGAGCGGGATAAATATTACGGCGGCAGTCTGATCTCGTATGTACCGGAGGCCTATCTGGGTTATAGCAAAGTACAAAATATTCGGGACGAACTTGGTCGCCTCTTATCACAACGTGAAGACGATACGTTACTGGAAATAACTTTAGCGGAGGCTATTCCACCGGGCGGTGTTTGTACGCTGACGCTGGATTTTGAGGTGAAAATTCCCGCACAAATTCGGCGCATGGGTCGTTTCAACCGGGAAGGCGTGAGCTTTTCCATAGCTCAGTGGTACCCCAAGTTGTGCGTTTATGATCATCGCGGATGGCATAAGAATTATTATCTTGCTCGTGAATTTTTTGGTGAATTTGCCACGTGGGACGTCAGCATCACCTTGCCCGCACACTACATCGTCGGCGCCAGCGGCCATCTGACCAATGCCGATAACATCTATGCTATGATGATGAGCGAACCCGAAAGCACTTCAATGGATCGCGTTTTACCGTCAAACGGCAACCAGGATTCCATACCGGAGGGGGTCGAGTCCTTGCAACGCAACCTCGCTGAAATTACGCGACAACAGTCGGTGACAGTGCCAAACCGCACATGGCGCTACCATGCAGAGGATATACATGACTTTGCTTTTGCTGCCGATCCCGACTATAAAGTGGAAATGTTTGATCATCGGGGCGTGCGTGTCAATTTATTGTGTCTGCCTGATGTCGAACAACGATGGGCTCCTATGAAGGAATGGGTAACGAAGATTATTGATTACATGGAAGCGCATGTTGGACGTTACCCGTATCCGGAGCTGACCGTTGCGCAGGCCGGCGACGGGGGGATGGAATATCCAAATATTGTTTTTATTACCGGACGCCGAGGAAATTTTAGCCTTGCCAGTGTCACGGCACACGAATTGATTCACAATTGGTTTTATGGTTTGCTGGCTAACGATGAGACACATGAGGCCTGGTTTGATGAGGGCATCACGTCTTATTATACGACGCGTCTTATGGAGCATTTATTTGGCCGGTATGCCAATAGGGAATACGAAACCGAATTTCAAAAAAAATGGTTTCCTCGCGAGGATGCGCGCATCGCTACATTTACCGGTTGGGCGCATTGGGTAAAGCAGGGTTACGAGGAGCCCGTGTTGACGCATTCGGACTACTTCAAAAGCGATCCGTCGTACTCTATGGCAACGTATTACAAAGGTCAGATTTTTATGAATGCGCTCGAATATCGCTACGGGCGTGAACGCCTTGACAGTCTCATGCGTGATTTTTTTGAAGTATACCAAAAGCATCATACGCTGACTGACGATTTTAAGCGTTTTCTCGAGTATAAAACCGGTGAGAAATTAGATTCGTTATTTGATCAATGGCTCAATACAATAGAATATTGCGACTACGGCATAGCGCACATCACTAATTCAAAAAACGCTGCCGGTCAAAATCAGGTAAAAGTCAAATTAGTTCGTCGCGGCGCAATCACAATGCCTGTGGATTTGTATTTGAAACTGACCGACGGAAGCTGGACCGGCGTGCGCATTCCGGCGCGCCACGATGACCCGAATAAGCCGGGGTTGAAACGATGGACCGAATGGCCCGCATCCGATCCGACGTATACGTTGACGATGATAACTGATTTGCCGGTGGACCGCGCTGAAATTGATACATCCGGACGGCTGCCGGATATCTTTCGGATGAACAATCGCAGTGGTTTCCTCCCGAAAACAGAGTGGCACTGGCAGCGTCCGCTGGGTATTTTACCGACGGCAGATACGTACGTGATCGAACATCGGCCGTCTTTGTGGTACAATCAGACGGATGCCGCCCGCATCGGTTGGAAAATGAGAGGCAAATGGGCCACCGATGAACACCAAATAAAAGCAGGGGTATACGCAGGCACCCGAAGCAGGACTATTGATTATGAAATAACATATAGTACGCCGATGTATAGCATAGGCAGGCAAGTTTTTGTTGACATGGCTTCATACAAACTTGACGGCGTGTTTCAGAATGAATTATCGTTTCGTAAGAAGTGGTTCGGCGGTGCTTACGAACGTCCTCCGTATTATGACGTTTCATTAGGTCTTCGTACGTCGCGTCGTTTTAATTCGACGTATCTGAATCCGGGAGTATTTTGGGAAAAAGGGGACGTCCATGTTTTGACGGCGTCTTTACAATGGCAGCCACAAATCTTTGACAGTCCTCGTCTGAAAATGACCGTCGAAACTTCGACTTTCGCCTCGGATTATACATTTACCAAAGCCGATTTGACATATTACAAGCCTTGGGTACTAAAACGAAATGTGGCTACGCTGGAAAGTCGAATCTTTGCAGGATTAGCTGACGGAAACGTGCCTTTGCAAGATCAGTTTTATCTGGCCGGCGCTTCGCCACGCCAAATGTTTGTTAATCCTTGGTACCGATCGGGAGGTACGCTGCCTGAAAAAGGCTGGCGTGATGCATCCGGTCAAAGGCATATCTATTACGACGGTCAAGGCAGTATGGCCGGATATGCGGATAGTAATGCGTTGGGTATGCATATTATTGCGATTAATCTGGATTTGAAACTGACTAACCCTCTAAAACCATTAATTAAAAAAGAAATTTTATTTATTACTCAATTTGAACCGATGCTGTTTTTTGACGCCGGCGGTGTATCCGGTAAAAGCGGAAAGCGGAGGCATTCTATACCCTCACTGGTTTTTGATGCAGGTTGTGGATTTCGGTATCTGCCCGCGTTTATTCCTTCGTGGATGGGTAATTATGCGATTAAAGCCGAATTTCCTCTATGGGTCAGCGATCCTTCGCTGGCCGGGCAGTCCGGCAAATCATGGGCTTTCCGTTGGTTGATAGGTTTCGAAAATGCGATTCGCTAAAACGTCGCTTATTTAAAAAAGAGGGGATATGTATGGCTCAACACGTAAAAACTCCGTTTAAAATACTTGTGATAAAGACACTGATGATCGTATGGCAAAAAAAAATTGCCATACGCTATTGGTGCAGAACTTGTAACAAAAAGCATGATGACATCATACGATATGGCGAAAAATACCCTAAATTTTCATGTTCGGCCTGCGGTAGCAATAATATCATTGACCTAAAGTATGAATAAACAAAAATTCTTATTTTATTTGACAAAATCCGTTGAAATACGTACTATACCCATAGAGCCTTAAAATCTATATTATTTTAGTACTTATAAATCCTATACGAAGGAGAACTCACTATGTTGAAATCGAAGGCGTTGTTGGTGGCCGGTCTTTTTGCGCTGCTGACTATGGCGAGCTGCAAAAGCTACGCGACGCGCGAAGAATTACAGCAGTTAGATGACAACAAAGCCAAGACCAAGTCCATGGAAAACAAAGTTGTCGAGCTGACGAATGAAAAGAAACGCGTCGAACAGGAAGTGCAAACCAAAAAACAAAAATTAGAACAGGCCAAAAAAGAAAAATCTGAAGTATTGAAGCGCCTGGAAGAAATTGAAAAGAATAATAAGTAACGAAGACCGAGGAGACCTTACCAAAATGAAAATCAAATCCTTATTGGCGCTCGGCCTTTCGATCCTGATCACAGGCGCAACCGTACAAGCGCAAGATGAAGTCAAGATGGAAAAAGCCGATTGGGCTGCTCAAGTTGCTGCGCAACAACAACAGCAAGCCGCTCAACAGCGCACGATTGACAGCTTGAATAAAGCTATCAACGGTGTCAAAGAAGAAGGCACCAAAGTAGACCAAGAGACCGAGCAAGTTTGGCAGGAAATTTATGCTGCCCTTGGTACGGATAAAGCCGGTGTTGAAGCGTACAAAAAACAGATCGCTGATCTTGAAGCCAAAGTTGCTGACCAATCAAAGCTGAGCGACGAAGCGTTGAGCAAACCTGAAAAACAAAAAGAACTCGAAGCACTCAAGGCCGAGACCATGGCGCTTAAAAAAGACAAGCGCTATGCATTGACGGAAACATATAACAAAGTCAATGATCTCAATAGCCGTGTGGACCAGGTGATCAGCCGTGGAAAAAACTATACGCCGCCCAAACCGCGTCATGATAGCTATAGCGTTGTCATGGGTGATTATTTGTGGCGCATCTCCGGTAAAAAGGAAGTGTATTCCGATCCGTTCCAATGGGTAAAAATTTACTCTGCTAACCGCGAACAGATCAAAAACCCGGATTTGATCTATGCCAATCAGACGTTTATCATTCCGCGTTCCGAAGAAGCCAATGAATACTGGGTACAACGCGGTGATAATCTGAAGTCGATCGCTCAATCACGTCTCGGTAATCCGTCCGACTGGTGGAAGATCTATAACGCGAATAAAAACGTTATTGATAACATCAATAAAGGCGCTGATACCAAAGTGATCTATCCGCACACGATCCTGATCATTCCTAAGAACTAATGTCTGGCGAATGACACGCGTGTCAAAACTGTAAACAAAAAGCTCCCGGATGAATGCATTCGGGAGCTTTTTCTTTGTTAAGGAGTTATTTTGCCTCATACCGAAGAACGTAGTATCAAAATCAAAGGAATCAGTCCGCTGGTTCTTTTGGGGCCCAATGATATCAACCTGAAAATACTTGAGCGTGCTTATACTGCACGTATCGTAGTGCGCGGTGAAAATATAACACTCCGCGGCGATGCGAGCGAAGTTCACCAGTTGGAAGAGATTTTTACGGAATTGATCTTTTTGGCCAATAAAAAATCGCGCCTCGATTCGGTGGATGTGGAAACGGTGATACGTCTCGTAAAAACCGGCCGGGATGAGCATTCGAGCGAATCGGAGGGTGTTATCACGCATAAAAATCTAAATGCCGTCGTATTGTTTACTCATAAAGGTTTTATCGAGGCCAAGTCGGATATACAAAAATCGTATATCCGTGAAGCGCGGCAAAACGACATTATTTTTGCAATCGGGCCCGCCGGTACGGGCAAAACCTATCTTGCTGTGGCGATTGCGGTAGCGGCATTAAAGAATAAAGAAGTGGACCGTATTGTGCTATCGCGTCCGGCCGTTGAAACGGGGGAAAGCCTCGGATTTTTGCCCGGTGATATGCATGAAAAAATAGATCCGTATTTACGGCCACTGTACGACGCGTTGCACGACATGATACCTTCGAACAAACTTCAAGATTATATGGCGCATCATGTCATCGAAATCGTACCGCTGGCCTATATGCGGGGACGCACACTCAGCAATGCCTTTGTGATTTTAGATGAAGCGCAGAATACCACGCCGACACAAATGAAAATGTTTCTCACACGACTTGGCGCGAATGCCCGTGCCATTGTGACCGGCGACATCTCACAGAGCGATCTTCCGCGCGGTATGATGTCGGGATTGCGCGAAGTGAAAGAAATTCTAACAGGTATCGAAGGTATTTCGTTCGTTTATTTTGACAAAAATGATGTCGTGCGTCACAAACTTGTACGTGATATAATAAATGCGTATGATGCTTATGATGATGAACAGACCGGCGCGATACATCGAAAAAATTTATCCATCAAATCGAGTAACGAATAGAGAACATCGATCGCTTGAAAAAGCGTATTAGTTTGTTAAATCAATATCTTATATAAAGCAATCAGGAGTGTATATATGAAAGAAGTAGTCATAGTCAGCGCGGTGCGTACCCCGATCGGTTCATTTCAAGGGGCGCTGAGTGAAATCGTCGCTACCAAATTAGGCGCGATAGCCGTAGCCGAGGCGGTTAAGCGTGCGGGTATCAAACCGACCGACGTGGATGAAGTCATCATGGGCAATGTACTCACCGCCGGTGAAGGACAGGCTCCGGCGCGTCAAGCCGCGCTGTTTGCCGGTCTGCCTGAAAGCGTAACGTGTATGACGATCAACAAAGTGTGCGGTTCGGGTCTTAAGGCCGTGATGCTTGCCACACAAGCTATACAATGCGGCGATGCGGATGTCGTGGTGGCCGGTGGAATGGAAAGCATGAGTAACATTCCGTACATATTGGAAAAAGCCCGCACAGGCTATCGTATGGGCCATGGCCAGCTCGTGGACGCCATGATCAAAGACGGTTTATGGGACGTGTATAATAATTTTCATATGGGTAGTGCGGCCGAGTTATGTGCAAAAGAATGCAATATTCCGCGGGACGCACAGGATGCCTTTGCTAAAACAAGTTATGAACGCGCGCAGAAATCCATCAAAGAAGGTGTATTTAAAGATGAAATCGTAGGCGTCACCGTGACCTCCAAAAAAGGCGACGTTGTGATTGCCGATGACGAAGAACCCGGAAAAGCAAATTTTGAAAAAATGCTGACACTCAAACCTGCATTTCAAAAAGACGGCACGATCACGGCAGCCAATGCCTCCAAGATCAATGACGGTGCTGCGGCATTGGTCGTGATGTCCCGCGAAAAAGCGGATAAACTCGGACTCAAGCCGTTGGTACGTATCGTGGCGCAAGCTTCATCGGCCCGTAAACCCGAATGGTTTACGACCGCGCCGATCGATGCCATCGGTAAGGTTTTGCAAAAAGCCAATCAGAAAATCGAAGATATTGACCTCTTTGAGATCAATGAAGCGTTTGCCGTAGTAAGTATGGCTGCTGCGAATCAACTAAATATTCCTTCGGAAAAACTCAATGTCCATGGCGGTGCCATTGCGCTTGGCCACCCCATTGGCGCCAGCGGTGCGCGTATCTTGACCACGCTAATCCACGCGATGCAGCGTCACAACAAGAAGCGCGGTATGGCGGCGATATGCATCGGCGGCGGCGAAGCCAGTGCATTGATCGTAGAGCGAATCTGATTTGAATAACCTTTGTTCTTTTATGCAAGACACAGAATAGCGGTATGACGAATCTCATACATTCTGTGTCTTTTTTATTTTTATATTGCGCCGCTGTTTTTATCAACTTACGAGGTATTTTATGTCCATATTAGGTACTGCAGAAAATCCGCTTCGTGTGGCGGTTATCGGTTCCGGTCCATCCGGTTTTTATGCGGCGGATCATCTTTTAAAACAAAAAGATGTAATCGTAAAAATTGACATGTACGACCGGCTTCCCACGCCTTATGGGCTTGTTCGCGGTGGTGTGGCACCGGACCATCAAAAAATCAAATCGGTCACCAAAGTGTATGAGAAAACGGCGGCGCATCCGATGTTTTCTTTTTATGGAAATGTGGAGCTGGGACGCGATATAACACGTCAGGAATTGAAGGCGCGTTATCATGCTTTGATTTATGCCGTAGGTGCACAAAGTGATCGCCGCATGGGCATTCCCGGGGAAGACTTGAACGGCAGTCATCCGGCTACGGACTTTGTAGCCTGGTATAATGGCCATCCGGATTATCGCGATCTGTCATTTGATCTTTCCCAAGAGCGCGTTGCTATTATCGGAAACGGAAATGTTGCGGTGGATGTGGCGCGTATTTTAGCCAGCAGTATTGAAGAGCTGAACAAAACCGATATCGCGGATCATGCACTAACCGCCTTGCAAAAAAGCAATGTAAAAGAAATATACATGATCGGTCGCCGCGGCCCGGCGCAAGCTGCATTTACAAATGCGGAGATCAAAGAGCTGGGGGAATTGGAAGAATGTGCGATCACTATTCCGGGTACGGAGAGTGCTCTGGACGAAGTATCCAAAAAAAACTTGGAGGCGCATCCGGATTCCGGTGTTTCCAAAAATCTTGAAATTATGAAGGATTATCTGGATAAAACGACCGACGGTAAAAGAAAAAAAATGGTGCTTCGATTTTTATGGTCACCTGTCGAACTTAAAGGGCGGGATGGTGTAGCGGACATCGTTTTACAAAAAAATATCTTAGTGCAAGATGCCGATGGCAACATCAAAGCCAAGGGAACGGAAGTTCAAGAAACGATTCCTGTCGGTTTGGTATTTCGTTCGATCGGTTATAAAGGCGTTGCGCTCAAAGATGTTCCTTTTGACGAAAAGAAAGGTATCATACCGAATGCACATGGCCGGGTAACCGAATTAAATGGTACCGTCATTGTGGGTGAATACACGGCGGGATGGATCAAACGCGGCCCATCCGGAGTAATCGGTACTAATAAACCGGACGCGCTGGAATCGGTGAATATGCTTTTGGAGGATGTGAAGTCCGGTCATATTCATCCCATTGATCAAACTGTATCTACCGCAGAATGGCTTCAATCGAAGGAAATTCGTTTTGTAACATTTGCCGATTGGTTAAAAATCGATAAAGCCGAAACAGAAAAAGGAATTGCTTCCGGAAGACCGCGCATCAAATTTACACGCATTGAAGATATGCTTCATATTGCCGGCGTATGATGATTAAAACCATAGCGGTTTGTTTCATATCGGGCTTTCTCTTGAGTTGTGTTCCAGCGCAGCAAGAGGAGCGTATAACTGTCGCTGTGCGCGCCGAGCCGGATGCTGTCAATCCCGTCACACACGCTTCGGCTTTTTCCAGAATTGTTTGTACCGGTATTTTGCCGCGTTTGTTGGAGTCGGAATGGGATTCACTGCAAGGTCGTGTCGTGTACAAACCGTTTCTCGCTAAATCGTATTCTTTCTCCGACGATCGCCGTGTTTTGACTTACCACTTACGATCCGATTTTTTTTGGGAGGACGGCGAACGTGTGACGGCGCATGACATTCGCTTTACGTTTCAAATGATCGCCCATCCGGATGTAGCCAGCACAAAAAAAGAACATATACAGTATCTGACGGATGCCCTGGGATCCGTGGACCGATCGGTCATCGCGCTCAATGATAGTACGATCGAATTTCATTTTACTCGTGCCTATCCGCTACAGATTTTTGATACCAATCTTCAACCCGGATTTTTGCCCTTTCACATTTTAAAAGATGTTAAACCCTCCGAGTTGCGGCGGCACACTATCAACACCATGCCGTTATCCGGAAGTTATTACGACATAACCATCTGGAAAAAACAAGACTATATCGTGCTGGAACGCAACACGCGTAGTCCGTATCAGGCCGCTTCCCGCCAAATCGTGTTTCGTATTATTCCCGAATATACTACGCGGTTGACTGCTCTTAAAACGGGTGATGTGGATGTGATGTATCCGATTATGCCGCAAGACGTGGCGGATTTACGCAAAACCAATCCGGAACTGCGTATTGAGGCGATGCGTTCGCGATATTATGATTATGTCGGATGGCAAAATATAGATCAGCATATATATCATGCATCGTCCGGTAAAACTATTCAACCGCATCCGTTGTTTGGTTCAAAATACGTACGCCGGGCATTGACGATGGCGATTCACCGTCAGGAAATCGTAGATGGGTTTATGGGGGAATTTGGGCGTGTGGCGATCACACCGATTTCACCGGTCTTTCGTTGGGCTGCCAATGATACGTTGAGTCCGCTGCCTTATGAACCCGAAGAATCGAAGCGTCTTTTAGCCCAGGAAGGTTGGATTGATCGTGACGGCGACGGCATCGTAGAAAAAAACGGCAGAGCTTTTTCATTTGAACTATACTACGATGCGGGTAACGACCGGCGCCAATTTGCGGCGCTTATTGTACAGCGTGATCTAAAAAAAATTGGCATCCGCTGCGATGTACGAACAGCCGAAACAAATGTGTTTTATGATGACGAGTTGAATAAAAAATACGACGCTTTTATCTCCGGCATCGGCGTGCCGCTTATGATTGATCCGACAAGCGAGTGGAGTTCGGATTTGAAAAAAAATCCGTATAACGATATTTCATATCAAAATCCCAACGTAGATGCTTTGATTGAGGCCGGCAAGCGCGTAAACAATCCCGAAGAGGCAGCGCCGATGTGGCGTGCTTTGCAGGCGATCCTGCACGAGGATCAGCCGGCGACTTTTTTATATTGGCGTGATGAATTAGTAGGGTATAATCAAAAAATAAAAAATTCGCGCACCAGTCTGCTGGGGGAAATCGACAAATTCTGGTTGTGGGAAAAAGTTACGAATTAACGAACGGCAACCAGATTATACAGCAAAGCCACACCGGACGATAGAAAAGCCGTTATATTGATCCACCACGCGGCTTGGTTCAACCAACGTGCGGAGGATTCGTTTTCATTCGGTAATTTCTTCGCAATCCGGTTAGCCGAAAACCATAAAATCATTCCTGCCATACCGACCGGCAAAACAAATAAAGCCATCAGATATTGCCATATCCATCCGGTCATCAAAAAGAATAATCCGCAAAGAATAGACAATACGCGAAAAATAGGGACGATCATGCGGCGGGCTCCCATTTGCGTTCATCAAATATGAGTTGGCGTGCAAGTTCACGTTCATGCGGATCAATCTTGTACAAGGGCATGATTTTTTGCGCATTGACGATAGCCATATCCAGGCCTGCTTCGATAGCGTAGTGAAGGAATACGGAATTGATCACATGGCGCGCCTGCGGCGAAAGACCGAAAGAAATATTGCTCACGCCGAGTAAGGTTTTACAGCCGGGGTAGGTTTGTTTGATCAAACGGATCGCCTCGATCGTTTCAATTCCGGCTTTACGAAATTCTTCATCACCGGAGCCCAGCGTAAAAGTCAGTGTGTCGAAAATAAGATCTTCATCCCGCATGCCGTATTTTTCGACGGCTATGGTTCGAATGCGTCGGGCAATGGCTAACTTACGTTCACGCGTTTTGGCCATACCGTCTTCGTCTATTGTCAACGCGACGACGGCCGCTCCGTAGCGTTTGCACAGACTCAAAACCTTGTCCGTACGTTCTTCGCCGTCTTCGAGATTGATCGAGTTGACGATGGCCCGACCTCCGAGCATTTGCAAGGCACGCTCAATCACAGGGACTTCGGTCGAGTCAATCATAATGGGAATTGAAATCTGGGTATTGAAGCGCCGAATGGTTTCCTCCATATCACGCACTTCGTTGCGACCCACATACGCCACGCACACATCAAGCACGTGAGCGCCTTCGCGGGTCTGTTCTTTTCCCATGGAAACCATTTCATCGTAATTTTCGGCGATCAGGAGCTCACGGAATTTTTTGGAGCCATTGGCATTTGTGCGCTCTCCGATGAGTAAAGGCGCGGGTTCGACATGCATCGGCGAACTCATATAAATGGAAGCAACGGACGGCGTATAATTCCATGTACGCTTTAATGGATTGAGGCGTGCAGCCGCTTCGGCGAGAGGTTTGATATGCGCCGGTGTAGTACCGCAACAACCACCCACGACGTTGACACCGAAATCTTTAGAAAAATGCATCAACCATTTGACTAAATCATCCGGCGATAGGTGATAATGCGCTTTACCGCCGATGTTTTCCGGTATGCCGGCATTGGGCATACAAAAAACATGTTTGGGTGAATTATGACACAGAAAACGAATATTGTCGGACATTTCCTGAGGCCCGGTTGCACAATTCATACCCACGACATCGACGATGTCATACGGCTCTAGCGTAGTCAAGGCCGCGCTGATTTCGGTTCCCATAAGCATCGTGCCCGTAGTTTCTACCGTAACGGAAACAATGACGGGTAGTTTTCTTTTTCGCTCACGGAACAGGTCTTGTGCAGCGCACAGGGCGATCTTGGTTTGTAGGATATCCTGACAGGTTTCAATGCAAAACAGATCGGCGCCGCCATCCATTAAGCCGGCCAACTGTTCATAAAACGATGCGCGCATGGTTTCAAAATCAATATGACTGAGCGAGGGTAGTTTGGTTGTCGGTCCTACGGAACCGGCCACGAAACGCGGTTTGTCGGGAGTAGAAAAATCCAGCGCACATTTTTTAGCTAACGCGGCGCCCAACTTGCTCAATTCGTAAGCGCGATCCTGAAGATCGTATTCGGCCAAAACAATGGATGAGGAACCAAACGTATCTGTTTCGATGACATCGGCACCGGCCTCAAGAAAATCCACGTGTACTTTTTCCATAGCGGAAGGTCTGGAAATGAGCAGATATTCATTGCATCCGTTATAAGCTTCGCCGCCAAAATCATCGGCCGTGAGATTCTGGGTTTGCAGATTGGTTCCGGTGGCGCCGTCAAATACGATAATTTTTTCGTTTAGCAGTTCGGTGAATGATTTCACAAGCAACCTTTGGGATAATATAAAAAAAGCGATCCTAAACTCTTAGGATCGCTCAATGATCATCAGAGTCGTGCGTAATTATTAATAACGATACATCTCAGGTTTGTACGGCCCTTTGACGTCCACGCCAATGTATTCGGCCTGTTCGCTGGTCAATTCGTCCAGCTCAACGCCGATTTTTTCGAGGTGCAAACGTGCTACCATTTCGTCCAGATGTTTGGGCAAAGTATACACTTTGTTTTCGTACTTCGCACTGTTATTCCACAATTCGATTTGCGCCAGCGTTTGATTGGTAAACGAATTAGACATCACAAACGAAGGGTGACCCATAGCGCAGCCGAGGTTTACCAGACGTCCTTCGGCAAGAACGATGATCTCTTTGCCGTCCACGGTATATTTATCAACCTGCGGTTTGATCGTGTCCATGGTGTGGCCATAGTTCTTATTGAGCCAAGCCATATCAATTTCCGTGTCGAAGTGGCCGATATTGCAAAGCACGGCTTTATCTTTCATAGCGCGGAAATGGCGATCAGTCACGATGCGGCAGTTGCCGGTTGCGGTAACGATAATATCGGCTTCTTTGATGGCTGTATCCATTTTTTTGACTTCATAACCTTCCATCGCCGCTTGCAGTGCGCAGATCGGATCGATTTCCGTAACGATCACACGGCACTTGGCATCGCGGAGGGATTCGGCCGAGCCTTTGCCCACATCGCCAAAACCGGCAACGACAGCGACTTTACCGGCTAACATCAGATCGGTAGCGCGGCGAATGGCATCCACAAGCGATTCACGGCAACCGTATTTGTTATCAAATTTTGATTTGGTAACGGAATCGTTGATGTTGATCGCCGGAAGGGGAAGCGTGCCTTTTTTGACGCGCTCATAAAGACGATGAACGCCGGTTGTGGTTTCTTCGGAGATACCGCGTACGCCTTTGGCCAATGACGGATATTTATCCAGGACCATATTGGTAAGATCACCGCCGTCATCAAGGATCATATTGAGTGGTTGGCGATCTTTACCGAAAAACAATGTTTGTTCAATACACCAGTCAAATTCTTCGGCATTCATACCTTTCCAGGCGTAGACAGGAATACCTGCGGCGGCTATGGCGGCGGCGGCATGATCTTGTGTTGAAAAAATATTACAGGATGACCAGGTGACGTCAGCGCCGAGTTCGACCAAGGTTTCGATCAAAACGGCGGTTTGAATCGTCATGTGAAGACAGCCGGCGATACGCGCGCCTTTGAGCGGCTTGGTAACGCCATATTTGGCACGCAACGCCATAAGTCCCGGCATTTCGGCTTCGGCGAGTTTGATTTCTTTGCGGCCCCACTCGGCAAGACTCATATCCTTAACTTTGTAAGGAACGTAGGCCGGCACATTCAATTTTTCGGCAACAGACATTGTAGACTCCTTATTTTATCGCTAACAAAGTTTCAATTTTTTTTGAAACTATAATCGAAATGCTTTATAAAAGCAAACGAATTATTTGTCTTCGTCCGGTAAATTTTCCGACAAAGCGTCCGCGGCATCTTCGGCCCAGTTTTGAAATTTTTTCCGATCTTCTTTCGTCCAGCGGGCGTCCCCGTGAGTGATCAGATAAATCGGCATCGGCATCTTTTCGCTACGCACCTCGCCGGCCATTTCATTTAATTTTTCAACCTGACGATGGGCGTTGTATTTTTTCCAGTCGGAAAAATTCAAATGGCGGCGCCCTTCATTGACATCGTGTGCGACCAGCCAGGAGATCGGCGCTATTTCGCTGTACCACGGCCAAACGGTTTCATGCGAATGGCAATCGTTGCAAGCGGTCTTCATCATGGTTTTGATATCGTCCGGAATGGTGACATGTTTTTCGAGCGTACGTTCCGGATCAATGGGAGGATTGGTACGTTCGGGGCGAATAAACTGTATGGCGATAAAAAGAACCGGTAAACCGATAGCCAACCATTTTAAGACACGCTTCATAGATTATCCTTTCTTCTACATCTAAAATACAACGGAGGAAAATATTGTTTTGGTTTGTTATTTTCCATTGAATTTCTACATTTCGAAGATTCAGTTATGATTTATAACGATTACCGGAGAATGTCATGAAACGATTTTTTATAACTGCTTTTTTGTTTACTTCGCTGTTGTCTTGCGGTAAGACGTTGCAGGAAGAAGCGGATGCTTTTTTGAAATCTTATAATCAAGAGTATCAGGCGGTTTATTATGAAGCCAGCAAAGCCCAATGGAAAGCACTCACGGACATCAATGCCGTAAACGACAGTTTGAGTGTTGTAGCCAATAAAAAATATGCTGCGTTTGCAGGCAGCAAAGACATCATTCAGAAAGTACGGTTTTTCAGAGAACACCGTTCGGAACTCAATGACATAACGATACGTCAGCTTGATAAAATATGGCTGGACGCGTCGCATCAACCCGGTACCATGCCTGATGTAGTGGACCAACTGATCAAAGCCAATACGGAAGCGACCAGTGCATTGTATAGCTACCAGTTTACGGTTAACGGCAAACCTTATTCAGCGAATGACATTGATCGTGCGTTGCGCAATTCTTCCGATCTCAAGGAACGCGAGGCGGTTTGGACCGCGTCCAAAGAAGTCGGAAAAATCGAACGTGACCATCTTGCCCGACTGCAGGAGCTGCGTAATAAAGTAGCACGCGAAATGAAGTACAGTTCATTTTTTGATCTGGAAGCGCACGATTATGGAATGTCATCGGACGAAGTGATCCAACTGATGGATCAATTTTCAGAAGATCTGAAACCTCTGTATAGAGAACTGCATACGTATATACGCTACGAATTAGCCAAAAAGTATAATCAACCCGTTCCGGAGTATCTTCCGGCGCACTGGCTGCCCAATCGTTGGGCACAAAATTGGCCGGGATTAGTTCCGGGATTGCAGGGTGAAGGGGATATACCCGGAAAATCCAAAGAATGGGTCGTTGAGCAAGCTGAGAAATTTTACATGAGCATGGGGTTTGAAAAGCTGAACGATAATTTTTATAAAAATTCTGATTTGTATCCTGCCGATGCCGCAAGCGGACGAAAAAAGAATACCCATGCGTCGGCATGGCACCTGAATCTGGATCAGGATTACCGTTCGCTGATGAGTGTCGAACCCAATATGGAATGGTTTAAAACGACGCATCATGAGCTCGGGCATATTTATTACTACATCGCTTATACCAATCCTGAAGTGCCGCTTACCTTGCGTGCCGGAGCTAATCGTGCGTACCATGAAGCGATGGGTGACCTGATGGCTGTGGCTGCATCGCAAGAGGCTTATTTAGCCAGTTTAGGTTTATTTGATAAAACTAAGACGCCCGATGCGATCAAACTTTTGCTCAACAGCGCTTTATCCAATAGTTCGATCGTTTTTCTGCCATTTGCTGCGGGTACGATGACGCATTTTGAATACGAACTGTACGAAAAAAATCTTCCCAAAGAAGAATTTAATAAGACATGGTGGGCACTAGCCAAAAAATATCAAGGTATAGTTCCACCGAAAGAGCGTGGTGCCGAATATTGTGATGCGGCTACCAAAACGCACATCATTGACGATCCGGCGCAGTATTATGATTACGCCATTTCGTGTGTTTTGAAATTCCAAATGCATGACCATATTGCCAAGCAGATACTCAAGCAAGATCCGGCCAATTGCAATTATTACGGAAGCAAAGAAGCCGGTGAGTTTATTCGCTCGATTATGCGTCCGGGCGCGAGCAAAGATTGGCGTCAAGTTTTGAAAGAAAAAACGGGTCAGGACTTGTCTGCAAAAGCCATGTTGGATTATTACGGCCCGCTTTATGACTGGCTGCTCCAACAGAATAAGGGAAGAAAGAAAGCCGAGTTTTGAGGAAAAATGAGAGTTATGAATGCAGAGTTTAGAGTTTAGAATTTTAGATTTGCGATTAGACGATTGTATGCGAATCATTTGCATAAAACGTTTGAACAACGTGAGGGTTGTTTAGTTGATGATAAAAGAGATTGCTGAATTGAGAGGTTATCCGGTGATTTATTCGACGCCGGTGGCATGGGGCGAAATGGATGCGCTGGGGCATGTCAATAACATCATGTACTTTCGTTATTTTGAAAGTGCGCGCTCCGATTATTTCCAACGCATCGGTGTATGGGATCATGCTCGGGAACACGGTATCGGCGTCATTCTACATTCGACGCAGTGCCGCTTTAAACGGCCTCTGACTTATCCGGATCAGATTCACGTAGGCGCTGCGACGGTCGAGGTGATGGCCGATCGTTTTCGCATGAAATATGCCGTGTGGAGTGAAACGCAACAGGCCATCGTGGCCGAAGGCGAAGGATTGATCGTCGTGTATGATTATAATCAAAATCAGAAATGTCCAATGCCATCGTGGATGCGCGATGCGATGGCTGACTTAGAAAAAAAGGCGAGTCAGCCGACAAATTTGTAACCTAGACGGTGGACGGTGATAAAATATTGAGGCCGTTTGGGATTGGGCTCTAATTTTTGACGTAACCACGCCATGTGTACATCCACCGTGCGTGTTGTGATGTCTTCGCCATAATTCCAAACGTTCTCAAGTAATTCATCCCGGGACAAAGTCGCATTGCGATGCTCGATCATATAGCGTAACAATCGAAATTCCTGCGCTGAGAGCTCCACTGTTTTTTTATGGACGCGTACTTCGGCTTTTCGAAAATCCACCTCAATATTGTTGAAACTGTAATTGTCCGACGCCTCCATGCGATTGGCCGGTTCACTACGTCGCAATAGCGCTTCGATACGTGCCGTGAGTTCGCTCATATCAAAAGGTTTCGTCAGATAATCATCGGCACCGAGTTTGAGTCCGATCACTTTATCGGTCGTCTGGCTTTTGGCGGTCAACATCAATATAGGCGTACGATCGCCGTCGCCGCGTAAATCGCGGCACACGTCCAAACCTGAACTTTGCGGCAGCATCACATCCATTAAAATAATATCATAACGATTCTTTCGGGCTTTGCTCAAAGCGATGGTGCCGTTTTCAGCGATGTCCACGGCGAATCCTTCACGCCGTAAGCGATCCGACAAAGTTATAATTAAACCGGGTTCGTCCTCGACCAGTAATAATTTTTTCACGTTCCCTCCGGAAGAAAAACACTAAACGTACTTCCTTTACCGGGTTCGCTCTCAACACGGATAGTGCCGCTATGCAATGCGACATATCGTTCCACAATGCTGAGCCCGAGGCCATTGCCGTGAATCTGTGCATCGCGTACTCCGGACGCTCTGAAGAAAGGTTCAAAAATGTGAGGTATATCTTTTTTATCAATGCCAATACCACGGTCGGTTATATCGGTGCGAATATACGGCGATTCATCGGTCAACGTGATACGTATCGGTGCATTGGCGCGATTGTACTTGATCGCATTGGCGATCAGATTGTTAAATATCGTTTGTAAAGCTTCATGATTACCTTTAATCGTGTTATGCGTCGTTTGACGGTTTTCGAAATGAATCGGGGTGTCATTGGGAAATGAGGCGATGCATTTTGTGATAATTATGGATAAATCCAAACGCTCCATTTTTAATGAATTTTTATCGGTGATGATACCTGAAAAATCCAAAATCTGATCTACCATGTCCGATAGGCGTTTGCTTTCACCACGTATCAACTCGCCATAACGCCGCACATCATTGGCATCGGTTACGATCGCATCGGAAAGATTTTCACCGGCTGATCGGATAACGGCAAGCGGCGTTTTAAGTTCATGTGAAACTCCGGCAACAAATTCCAATTGCTGATTCGCTAATATCCGTTCCTTTCGTTGTGCGATCAAAAGAATAACGAGTCCTGCGGCCATGATAAGCAGAACGCCTGCGCTAATAAAAAGGTTTCGCCATCGTACGATTTTGACGGCATTTTCCAATGAGCCTTCACGATGTATGACCCGTAACGTGCAACCTGACGTCTTGATGTCGGCATGCAACCGCGTTACGATCGAATCCATGATCGGATTAAATGCGCCGTTTGACGTACGTTCGCTTGTTTCAATGGATTGCGTTACGGTCAGGGTTTTCATGGTCGTTTTATCACGGGTGCCTTTGACGCGAACCATAAACATATCTTGAGTGCGAATACGGGCAATCTCAGCGCTGATATCCGATTTTGACCAATGTGCGATCGGTAAATTAGGATTGGATTTGTAAAAAAATTCAGATTGGTCATCATTGATAACAGCGATATCTACGTCATTTTCGAATGATGGGCCAAAGTGAATACCTGCTAAACTATCCATCCATGATTTGACCGCATTCGTATCCAAAAGAACAGCTATGATTTCCTCAGCCGGTTGCTCCCACGGCAGGCTTAGCATTTTGCGCATCGGATTGACAGTCACGATGATATATGGGTAGTCGGCAAGGAGGTGGCCTTGCATGATAATCAGATTGTTTTTTTCCTTACCGGTCGAGCGCATAGCACGCATCCGCTGTAATTTGAGAACGATGGGGTTTGACAGTGTGTCGGAAACCCGATGAAGTTCGGGTTTTGCCGAATCCAACAAAAAAACCTCAGGTGTGTTATTTTCAGACATACGACCGTAAAAAACTGATCGAATCAGATCCTGACGCACAGCACCGGTTTGCCATTTATTGACGGTACTTTGCAGGATATTGGGCAACTGTTCAGGTTGATCAAAGTCCACTCGAAAAAGATATTCATGTAGACGCGATATTTCACTGTCAAAATCCGATGCCATACGCGTAGCGCTGATATGGAGATTACTCCGCATGCGCGTCAATTCGCCTTCGCTCAGTCGCCCCAGCCAAATATACTGCATTGTTCCGATACTGATCAGCGCTATGGTAAGCAGCGCGATAATCCATCCCGGGTGTAATCGTTTTGATTTTGCCATAGTGAAAAATAGGCATTCGAACAGCGGTCTTCAATCGAAATGTGTGCTGCGATTCACATTTTACATAGTTTACAACTCTTTTACGCCGGCTTAACAACTCTAGTTCTAAAATCAAGTATCATTAGCGTAATTCATCATCGTCTATAAAACTTGGAAGGAACGCAGTATGAAAAAAATAATCCTCATCTTAGGTATGGCCCTGCTCGGTGTCGGAGGAAATGCATTCGCGCAAGGTATTCGCTATATGGCTACGGGTCCTGTGCAGCCGGTGGATGAAGTCGGGGTTATATTTGCAGAAAAAGAGAACGGTTTGATTGCCGATTTGATTTTTCCTGAACACGCATTACCCAAAGGTTATAAACCTCAAGGGATTGAAAAAAATGATGTGTTGGTGATGGTTAACGGGGTTTCGGTAAAAACCGCAAACGAGTTGAAAGCGGCTTACGATAAAGTCAAAGTCGGTGATACGATCAAACTCGGGCTAAAACGCGGGGATGAAAAAATGATTGCCAGTTTTGCCAAAATAGATCCCGAGCATTTACCAAAACGTAAAATGATCAAACGTACGCCGGACGGAAAAGAAATAGAGGAAACCAAATAATGTTAAGGTGGTTTTCTTTTACAGTTCTATTCTTTTGCAGTACGGATTTTAGTTTGGTAGCGCAGTATAATGCATTTAACCAGCGTGATGATAAATATCCGCTGTTGGGATTAAAACGCGCCAAAGAGGTTTATGAATCGGAGAAAGCCGAATACGAACGCGTTAAACAATTGTTTGATAAACAACTGGCTTCACCCGCGGAACTGGAACGGGCCCGGCGTTCACTGGCCGATGTTGAGGTGAACTATCAGCAATCGCTGTTGGCGGTGCTGTTTGAACAGCAATTTATCACGGTGTCACGCGCGGTTAAATATCAGGACAAACGCGGACAGAAGCGTGTTCGTGTCGAACTGATGAACACCTCCGGCGGTGAGGCGGAATTTCGTAAGTTGATTTCCATGGAAGACGAGCTATTTCGTTCCTTACAACCGGACCACATTAATAATATCTACGTCTCCGTAACGAACACGGAAGGTGCGATCATCAGTCAACCGTACGAATCCAAAGTCAACGAATTGATCTACGGACAGCCCGTGACACTGGATTTTGTAATGTTGCAAGATTTGGATGTGGTGAGCGTGAATATTATTTATGGTAACGGTGCATCGCGCAGCATGCGGATTTTTTTACAAAAAGACGCCACGGAAAATAAAGTATTATTCCAATCCGAGCAGTTTTCACAGGAAGCAGATCTCGGGAGCAATGCCACATTTGATCTTACGTTGGAGTTATTCAGCGGCACGGATAATACGTTTAAGCTGGAAGTATTGAACCTCCCGCCGGAACTGACGCGTTATTTTCTTGATGCGGCAACCAATGCTAAACTCAGCCAGTTAAAGTTTACCGAATCGGCGCGTACCCGTAAGGCATCGCTCCGCGTTTTTCTGCCGGATCGTCCTACCGAACAAGTCCAAATCGAAAAAACGATTCCGTTTTATGTATTAGCGATACCGCAGGAAAAGCAGGCACTCATCCAAACGCAACGCGATAAGGTGTGGTCCCAACAAGAGATCGAATCGCTCAACGCAGGCTATCTCCGGCTGGAACTCATCGTCAAAGGCAATGCACGTTTATTGGTCAAAGCGCCCAAGTTGTATTATGCCACGACAGAATCCGAGCCTGTAGAAGCATCACTTGAAATTCGCAACGACGGTTCACGCCGCCTTGATAACATCAAGTTTGAAGTGGATCTGCCCTTGGAATGGAAGAAGGAAATACAATCGCTGATGATTCCTTCGATCCATGTAAACGAAGAGTCGGTTGTGCGATTTAAGTTTTATCCGCCGGAACACGTGGCCGTCGGTAAATACGAAGTGCGCATCCGAACTTCATCCGTCTCCGATAATCAACCGGTCAATGCCGAGGATAAGGTAATTACTATTGATATTCAGGCGGGAAGTAATGTTTTGGGCACGATGGCGCTGATCGTTCTGATTCTAAGCATTATCGGTGGAATAGTTTGGTTCGGCATTAAACTCACACGTAAATAGAGGTATTTATGACAGTACACAATCAACCCATTTTAGAAGCGGCACAATTGACCAAACGTTATGACGATGGTGCTTTAGCGCTTAACGGTATTTCGTTTCAGGTTCATCCCGGTGAAATATATGCGATGCTTGGAGGGAACGGCGCCGGTAAAACGACGACAATTAATATTTTTTTCAATTTCATCACCCCGACATCCGGCGAGGCCAGAGTCAAAGGAATCATCACACATCAGGAACCTTTAAGGGCCAAAGAACAAATGGCTTTTGTGTCGGAGAATGTGATGCTCTATCCTAATTTTACAGCGATGGAGAATCTTGAGTTTTTTGCAAAGCTGGGCGGTCGCGCAGACATAACCGAATCGGAAATGGCAGCCACGTTATCACGTGTCGGACTACAAAGCGAAGCGATGAACAAAAAAGTCCGAACCTTTTCCAAAGGCATGCGGCAAAAATGCGGTATAGCCATCGCTATTATCAAAAAAGCTCCGGCCATTATTTTGGATGAACCTACATCGGGTTTGGATCCCAAGGCGGGGTATGAATTTAACCGATTACTGATCGAACTAAAACAAGAGGGTAAAGCGATCCTTATGTCCACTCATGATATTTTCAGGGCTAAGGAAGTGGCCGATCATATCGGAATTATGAACCGCGGCTCAATCGTGATGCAAAAAAACCGCGATGAATTAGCGCACGAAGATTTAGAGAAACTCTACATTGAATATATGGCGGGTTACATGGAACCGGTAGCCGTATAGCATTAAACATTAGTAAGGTGGTTATGAAAAAAATATGTTGCATAGTCTGGTTCATTAGTTCTATTGCTACGGCCCAATCGCGTGATGCACAAGTAAGCGAGTTAGATTCATTGATACAATCAGCTTTACGAGACGGGTTTCATGGATTGGTGTGGGTTGAAAGCAACGACAAGCCGATCTACTACAAAGGTTTTGGTTTTGCTAACGAAAGTAATAACCAAAAATTTGACAGTACGGTTTTTGTACAAATCGGTTCTACGGTCAAAGATTTTACGCGTGTTGCGATTTATCAACTAGTCGAAAAAAGAAAGTTATCTCTCAACGATCCGCTGTCCAAATATATGCCCGGCCTCGCAGGAGAAAAGAATAAGATTACCGTTCAGCACTTATTGAATCATACCGCCGGCTTTCCTATGGGCATCAAATTTGATGCGGAGCCGCTGACGAAAGAAGAAATGGTAGAACATATCAGAGGTCTAAATTTACTCTCAAGCCCGGGAGTGCACGAAAAATATTCTAACTTAGGTTATTCATGCCTTGCTTATGTCATAGAAAAAATAAGCGGTCGTTCATTTGATGCCTATGTGGACGAGTATATTCTGAAACCTTTAGGCATGCATCATACCGGCACATATCGCCCTAATTTTGATCGTAATAAAATAGCTCATGGATACCGTCAACATGCGGATATCGGTATTATTTTGGATATGCCGCATGATCAAGACGGGCACCTATGGAGTTTACGAGGGAACGGTGGTTATTTATCTACGTTTCGAGATATGAAATTTTTTTTTGATTCATTTGAAACGGACAAATTATTAAGTACGCCGGCATTTCGCATGGCCGTTTATGACTCCAAACAGCCTACGGTGCTGGCCGGATCAGATATGATTTCGTTCTATGGGTTTGCCAATTTTCCCGGTATCAAAGCGCGGCTCATGATTGCCAGTAATCATGATAATTACATGGGGCATCAATTGTTAGAATCCATTGAGGGATATTTACGCAACGGTAAAAACCCTATGGGAAAAGTTATCAAAACCGTTGAGGTAGATAGCCCCGGCGAGAGTGCAGAGGTTTTTGATTTACCCAAAGAGGGTGCGGGATTGACGATCCGACGATATGTTGAGGCTTTCAATAGCGGTAACGCGAATACGATGAAAGCGTTTTTTGAAAATTATGCCAAAAGCGGAGACGGTTTTACTCCGATGGAACGACGTTTGCAAAATTATAATCGGTTGTTTTCGGATTTAGGTGTTATAACCGTGAGTTCATTTCAAACACGTGCGGATGGTTCCTGGGAAGTGCATGTGGGCTCGGCGAAAGCGAAAGCAATTTTTAATTTTCAAATCGAAACTAAAGCGCCTTGGCGTTTTGAAGCTTTACAGATCGAATTAGGCGATTAGTTTCACAAATTAAATATAAAACTATATGTTTACGTTACTGCTGAAAAAAGAAATACGCGATATTTTAAACTCACCCAAGTTTTCCGTGCTTTTCGGGATGGGATCGTTGCTCATCTTGTTGGCGTTTTATATGGGTGCGCGCAATTATCAAGTTCTGCAAAGTCAATACGAAAGCGCGGTGCGAGAAAATTTACGCCAATTGGAAGGCGTGACAGATTGGTCGCGCGTCGAACCACAAATACATCTACCACCTTCGCCGTTAGCCAGTCTTATATCCGGTGTGAGCAACGATATCGGTCGCTCAGTACAAGTGCAGGCCGGTGCCGCCGAATTGATACCGGATCATACGCGTTATGGCGAAGATCCCGTTTACGCGGCATTCCGTTTACTGGATTTGGAGTTTGTATTTCAACTGATTCTATCATTAGTGGCGATACTACTGGCTTATAATGCTGTTAACGGCGAACGCGAGCAGGGTACGCTCAAACTGATGATGGCGCATGCCGTGCCCAAAGATAAAGTGATTTTTGCTAAACTTGTCGGCAGCTTTACCGCAACGGCTCTGCCTTTGCTGGTTCCTATATTGATCGGCTGCGGTATATTGATGGTGATGAATGTACCGCTGACCGGAGCGGAGTGGCTGCGCCTGATGCTGATCGTATGTTCAGGAATGTTGTATTATTTCGTTTTTCTTAGTGTTTCTATCTTGGTTTCCTCGCTGACAGCCCGATCGGCTCATGCGTTTCTTGCGCTTTTGATTATCTGGATTTTTACCGTGCTGATCGTACCGCGTACGGCCGTGCTCTTAGCGGGTCGGGCGATCGAAGTGCCGTCCGTGGATGAAATCAACTCACAAAAGTTTCGTCATCAATCGCAGCTCTTTAATGAACATTTTCAAAAAATCGGCGAATTTAAACCAAATTCAAACGATCCTGAAAAAGCAATGAATGAATTTAACGAATTTATGGACAAAGCGCGCGCTGATCGGGAAAAGAAGGTCGTCGAATTTAATGAACGATTAAATGAAGACCGCGATAACCGGCAAAAAATACAACAGCAGTGGGCTTTTGCCTTGGGACGTATTTCACCGGCGACGTCGTTTTCGCTCGCCGCCATGCAATTGGCGGGGACATCTTCGGAACTTCGTAATCGTTTTGAAGAGTCCGTCAAATCGTATAAACAGACATTCAAACAATTTGTTTTTGAAAAAACGGGAAAAGCTCCGGGTGGCCATATGATGATGATTCGTATCGGTGATTCGTCTGAAGAAAAACCGAAGCCTATCAATCCTTACGATTTACCGCAGTTTGTGATGCCATCGTTGACTTTTTCAGAAATAATCAATGCCGCTTTGCCGGATATGGCCATTTTGATCGTCATCAATATGCTCATATTTGCGGCTACCACAGCTGCATTTCTTCGTTACGACGTACGATAAAAGGAGAAACCCATGTTATCGCTATTGATCATCAAAGAATTTAAAAACATACTGCAAAGCCCTAAATTTTTAGCCACATTTATATCGTGTACGCTATTGATCATCCTCAGTGTGTGGGTCGGTATCCGTGAATACAAGCTGGCCGTGAAAGATTACGAAACAGGCATAGCGCTTAACCGGCAAGATTTGAGTGAACAAACCAATTGGATGAATGTAGGTAATCGGGTATATCGCAAACCGGATCCTATGCAGATATGGACATTTGGAGTCCATTACGATATTGGACGCGTCGCGCATGTCAACACATGGGATTCACCCGAACTGCGCAGCAGCATTTATTCCCGCGATCTCGTGTATGCCGTATTTCGGTTTTTGGATTTCAATTTTATAGTCGTAGTGGTGTTATCGTTATTTGCTATCGTATTTACATACGATGCGGTAAGCGGTGAAAAAGAAAGCGGTATGCTAAAGCTTACGTTTTCCAACGGTGTCCCTAAATCCACATACATCGTTGCAAAAATCATCGGCTCATGGGCGGGTTTGGGAATTCCATTGATCGTGCCGATGCTGCTATCATTTTTGATGGCGATATTATTGCAAATACCTCTCACACCCGATCACTATGCTCGTTTAGGCGGTTTATTTTTGTCGGGTGCGCTCTACTTTACTTTTTTTATAATTTTGGGAATTCTGATCTCATCATGGACTTCGCACTCGACCGCATCGTTTCTCACTTTACTTGTTTTATGGGTTACGATCACCTTTGTCGTGCCGCGCCTCGGTGTTATGCTATCGGGGCAGGTTTTACCGGTGCCCACAGCCGCCGAAGTGGATAGCCAAATCGAAGGTTTTTCCAAGTCGCAATTTGAAACATTGCGCCAAAACCTTTCGGAAACCTGGATGAAACGCAATAATGACGTGCAGCAACAACCGGAATCCGAGCGACAGATGTACCGCGATAAGATGGAGTGGACATGGCTGGAAGAAGATCAAAATGCCCGCAAGTCCGTACAGGAAAACATTGAAAGTTTTACACGCAAAGTACATGAAGAACTGGATAACCGAAAACGCGAGCAAATCGAACTGGGTTTGATCTTTGCGCGCTGGTCGCCGGCTTCGTTATTTCAGCTCGCGGCAATGCGTTTTTCGCAGACCGATATTTTTCTGAAAGAGCGTTACGACGGCGCGATACGTACCTATCAAAAAGATTTTTCCGATGTTGTGGAAAAAAAACGCCGAGAAAATAGAGCCGAAGGACTGCGTATCGAAGTGGATAGCGATCGCGGATTTCGCGTGCAAACACCGGATTTGAAAAAAACGATTGATGTGCGATCCATCCCGGAATTTACACATCCAGCCGTTTCCGCCGGGCATGCATGGCGGTTATCGGTTTGGGATATTGTACTCCTCGCCGTGATAACAGGATTTGCCTTTTTGGGAGCGTTGGTGCGATTTCTGCGCTACGATGTACGCTAATACGTCAATATTTAGCCAATGAAGGATCTACGGTTTCCGCGTAAGCGATGATACCGCCGCGAAGATTGATGAGATTATCAAAGCCCAGCGTGCGCAGTTGCGCGATGGCCTTGGCGCTGCGTCCGCCCATTTTGCAATGAACCACGACCGGTTTGTTTGGGGCGATGCGGGCAGATTCTTGCATAATCTGTGCAAGAGGTATTAATGTGCCGCCGAGATTGCATATGTCGTATTCAAATGACTCGCGCACATCAATGAGTTGAAAATCTTTTCCGGTATCTATCCAATGTTTGAGTTCGGTCGGTGAAATTTCTCCGGCAGTTTGTTTTTCGGGTTCGGAAATTCCGCAAAAAACTTCATAGTCTATCAATGCGGTGATGGTCGGTTGCAGGCCATTGATCGGATTGACCGGATCGCGCTTAAATTTCATAGTTCGTGATTCAAACGTCAACGCATTCCACAGAAAAAGTTTTCCGCTAAGCGGCGCTCCGATACCGGTGATAACTTTGATGGCTTCGCTTGCTTGCATGCTGCCAATAATGCCCGGCAAAACACCGAGGACACCGCCTTCAGCGCAACTGGGAACCATACCTGGCGGCGGCGGGGTGGGAAAAAGATCGCGATAGTTTGGTCCGAGCGTACCGGAAGGATCTGTATAATGAAAAACCGAAACCTGGCCTTCGAATTGAAATATTGATGCGTAGATCAGCGGTTTATTCAGTAATACACAGGCGTCATTGACCAAATACCGTGTTTGAAAGTTATCGCTTCCGTCGGCGATAATGTCGTAAGATCGTATGATGTCCATCGCATTGGCTGAAGTGAGTTTTTCGCGATGTGTATTAAAATGCACAAACGGGTTGAGCTGCTTCAAACGTTGCGCGGCCGTATCGGCTTTGGGTTTACCGACATCATCCACGGTATATAGGACTTGCCTTTGGAGATTACTTGCATCAACTGTGTCAAAATCAACAATACCGATAGTTCCTACGCCGGCGGCTGTAAGATAAAGCAAACAGGGTGCGCCGAGGCCTCCTGCACCGATGACCAATACTTTGGCTGATTTGAGTTTTTGTTGCCCTTCAAGGCCAAATTCTTTGAGAATAAGATGACGATTGTAGCGTGCTAATTCTTCAGTGGTCAATCCGTGCATACGATACGCCGCCTAACTATGTTCGACGATCATCGCACCGCCTTGACCGCCACCGATGCATAACGTAGCTAAACCGAACTGAAGATTTTTTCGCTTAAGCTCTTTGAGTACGGTCAAAACAAGCCGCGTTGCGGATGAACCTACGGGGTGACCAAGTGCAATAGCACCGCCATTGACGTTGAGGATTTGGCGATCAATTTCACCAACCGCTTCGGTTAGTCCCAATTTTTCTTCGGCAAATTTTTTGGAAGCAAAACAACGTTCATTGGCGATCACCTGCGCGGCGAAAGCTTCATTCATCTCAATACGTTGTATATCCTTCATGGAGAGGCCGGCTTTTTTGAGCGCGACGGGTGTGGCGTATACCGGGCCGAGTCCCATGCGTTCCGGATCAAGACCTGCGAAGCCGAAACCGCGAATGGAGCCGAGCGGTGTATATCCTAACGCTTTAGCTTTTTCTTCCGACATGACGAGAACAAACGCCGCGCCATCGGTGATTTGGCTGGAATTGCCGGCTGTTACGGTGCCATATTTTTTATCAAACGCCGGGCGAAGTTTGCCCAGCGCTTCCATAGTCTGATTTTTTCGAATGCCGTTATCTTCGTCAGCGATTTTTTTAAAATCAGGCGGTAAATACACCGGCATGATTTCTTCTTTGAGAATACCGTTGTCCGTTGCTGTCATGGCGCGTTGATGACTCAGGAGCGCCAGTTCGTCCTGCTCTTTGCGGGTAATGCCGTATTCTTTGGCTAATACTTCGGCGGTTTCGCCCATATTAAGTCCGCAAAATCCGTCGGTAAGCCCCAAGAGAAGTCCTATCACAGGTTTGAAATCACCGGGGCGAAACGAGGCCATGGCGCCGATTCGTGCCGGCATAGAACGGGCTTGCATCATCGCGGCAAATTTATTGGTCGCACGTTCCGAAAAAAGCAAAGGTACCTTAGTCATGGATTCGACTCCGCCGGCAATGATGACATCGGCTTCACCGGCGATAATCCGTAGATAGGCATCGGCAATAGATTGCATACCGCTGGCGCAATTGCGCCCGACGGTAAAGGAAGGTACGTGTTTGGGGACTCCCGCCTCCAGCGCGATGATACGGGCGACATTGGTGGCTTCGGGCGGATTGCCGATATTGCCGACAATGACTTCGTCCACGAGTTTACAGTCAAGATTGGTGCGCGCCATCAGTTCACGCATCGCCAGTTTCCCGAGATCAACCGCCGACATTTTATTGAAAAGCGTTCCGGCTTTTATGTATGGCGTTCGCACGCCGTCAACGATAACAACCTTTTTCATATACGACTCATTTGTTGGAATACGATTTTTTAATCAGTTCGTCCAAATATTTTCTGGGATCATCAAAAACTTCGGGCGTTACAAGAAAATGTGTTTTACCGGCCAATTTTAATCCGTATTCGTAATCTTTAAAAAGCTCTGCAGCGATCGCCCGGAACGAGCGTTTTTCAGTTTGTGATCGCTGAGCGATTTTTTGAATGGCCACATCGGAAAATTCAAAAATAATGCCGTGCGTCGTGAGATACTGCTGTTGAAATTCTTTCATCGAAGAATAGGTGAGCAGCTTGTTGAGTTCGGCTTGCGGCTGCAAAACGACGTCTTTGGTGACGCGAAATTTACGAATGTTCGTGGACGGTAATTTCTTTTCAAATTTGATCAATACGTTTTCTAAAATATTGACTAAGCCGCGCGCGCCTGTTTTTTGGACAAACGCACGTTCTGCAAAAATGTGCAATGCGTCGTCATCAAATTCGACTTCGATACCGTAAGCGGCAAAATCGCGCTTTTTGCTGAGGATCACGCTGCTGTTGGGGTTTTTTAGAATATTAAATAGCGCGTCAACCGTAAGTTCGTTGAGTACGGCGATGACGGGCAGGCGTCCTACAAATTCCGATTCGAATCCGTATTCGACGAGGTCTTCTGTTTTTACGCGTTTCATCAGTTCGCCGCGCGAGAGTTTAGAAATGCCTTCCTGATCCGAGCCGAAGCCGATGCGTACTTGATTGATGCGCTTGCGGATGTTTTCTTCGATGCCGCCGAAAGCGCCGCTCATTACGAATAGGATGTTTTTTGTGTTTACTTTTTTACGCTGCACTTTGCCGGTGCGTTGGGCTTCCATCGCGGCTTCCATTTGGGCGGCCATGTCATGCGGTACGCGCAGATCCACTTCGGATTCTTCCATAAGTTTCAAAAGGTTCCGCTGAACGCCGGTACGGGATACATCAATACCGCGGTTGTTTTGTGCCGAAGCGATTTTGTCTATTTCGTCAAGATAGATAATACCGTATTCGGCGCTTTTGATATCGCCGTCGGCTTCACGTACAAGATCGCGCACGAGGTCTTCAACATCGCCCCCGACATAGCCGGTTTCGGAAAACTTGGTGGCATCGCCTTTGACGAAAGGTACACCGATTTTTTTTGCAATCAGTTTGACGATGTACGTTTTACCCACACCCGTAGGGCCGATGAGAAGAACATTGCTTTTGATGTTACCTACAAGTTTTTGTTCATCCGTGAGCGTGTCTTCCAGTTTCATACGGTTGTAGTGCGTGGCGATCTTGGTGGCGATGACTTCGATCGCTTCTTCCTGGCATTCGACGAACTGGTTGAGGTATTCTTCCAATTCCTCAGGCTTCAGGTCAAAATTGGTCTTTTCACCGGATTTCAGCGTTGAACCCTGATTTTTCGTGCCTGCACTGTCTTGTTCCGGATCGGCCGTACCGTATTTTTCTTTTAAAAATTCTTCAAACTCTTTTTTGAATTGTTCCGAATTGGTCTGCGACGAAATATTCATCGTTGGTGTTTTCCTTTGGTTGATTCTTAGCATAACGAAACAAGTCGTGACTTATTTCATCAATGCTGGATCAACTTACTGGGATTCCTGATGAAATTCAAGCGATTAGCTATGTTGCGTGGGCTCTACCGCCCGTCGCATTTTTCGTACTAAGACACCGTATGAAAAACACCAAAGTTGTTGAGCTATTCTGCACGATCAATCCGGCAAATGTAGCATCCGGCTTCCGCATTGCGCGCATGGAGGTATGCGACATCTGTATGTTTTTCAAAAATGTCGCTGATCATTTGATCTACATCGCGATCTCCGACAAGACGGGTGTATACCATACGCTGATCATCGGAATAACCAATGAGGGTTAATGGAAAGTGCTTTTTATCGGCTTTGATTTCCGGAGGAAATCGGTGTATATCTTCATAGGGCGTTACGGATTCGGCATGAATAAATACAGGGCCGGGCTGGTTGAAGGCGTTATCCACTTCAAACGGAGAATGCGAAAAAAGCAAACGTCTGTCCGTACCGGGCCTGAAGGGTTTCAGCGAAACGCGGCACGGGCCGTAGCCGGTCGCAATTTGTTCGACGACGGCGTGACCTTGATCGTCCATTCGGTCGGTGCGAATGCGTTCTGCTAAGTTTAACGGCAGTGGAACGATTTTGAATTTAGTCATACAAATCTCCTTTAAAATTTGTTTTATGCTGAATGATAAATAGTTCATGACGTCCAAACGACCCGATTCTTGCTCTTGTTGTAGGCTTTTGTTGAAATTTGCTTTCATTACTTAGAAACCTTTGTATATTTGTCGCCGTATATCGTCTGTCCCAATATTTCATTTCGTCAGAATGTATTTCTTTTACCATAACCCAGTGAGGTGTGATGAAACGATTTCTATGTTTTGCAATGTGCGGTTTGTTGTGCTTTACGTTGAAAAATGTTTCTGCGCAGCAAACATGGCCGGTCGAGGGTCTGCATGATAAAACGCCCTCGATTCATGCGTTTGTCGGTGCTACAATTATTCCCGGGCCCGGACAAAAAATTGATAGCGGCACGATCGTCATTCGCGACGGTGTCATTGAAGCGATCGGTAAATCCGTTAATATTCCGCGTGAGGCCGTCATCCATGATCTCAAGGGAATGTGGATTTATCCGGGGTTGATTGACGCTTACGCCGGTTACGGGATCGCACCGCCGGCAAAAGAGAAGGGGAGCGACGGTCCGCAACCTTACACATCCAAAAAAGGCGCTTACAGCTGGAATCAAGCCGTTAAACCGGAATTTGAAGCGGCGCGGGAATTTACCATAGATGCCAAACGTGCGGGCGAATTACGTGCGTTGGGATTTACGACCGTTCATGCCAGACCGCTGGACGGTATTGTGCGCGGCACCGGAGCGATTGTCAATTTGGGCGAGTCTTCGGCCGCCGAAGAAATTTTAAGTCGTCAGGCGACGGCCAATTTTTCATTTGATAAAGGTGTTTCTACACAAGATTATCCGAGTTCACTGATCGGTACGATCGCGCTGATCCGGCAAACATTTTACGATGCATCGTGGTATGGCAAAGCGATGAATTCCAAAAACCGTCCGGATGTGAATATTTCTCTTGAAGCGCTCAATACACAATTTTCAGCTAAACTGCCTTTGATTTTTGAAGTAGCGAATACGCAGGACATTTTTCGGGTGATGCAGATCGGTAAAGAGTTTGGACAAACGTTCATTATCAAATCCGCAGGATATGAATACGAACGCATCGAAGCGCTCAAACAAAACGGCGTATCATTGATCGTACCGGTCAATTTTCCTTCAGCGTATGATGTCGAAGATCCAGACGATGCGCGCAATGTCTCCTTAGCCCAGATGAAAAAATGGGAATGGGCTCCGGCCAATCCCGGCGCATTGGCCAAGGCGGGTATCTCCTTCGCATTGACTTCGGCTGGTTTGCAGGACAACAAATCATTTTGGTCCAACATTCATAAATCTATTGCGATGGGATTACCGGCGGATAAAGCACTGGAGGCCCTGACAACGCGGCCGGCCAAAATGCTCGGTATAGACGCACAGGTTGGCACGCTGGAAAAAGGAAAATTGGCTAATCTGGTAATCGCTTCCGGCAATTTATTTGAAAAAAATACGACGATCACCCAATCCTGGATCAAAGGACGCTCGTATGAAGTCAATCGCGTACCGGCGATAGATCCGCGCGGCGTATGGAATCTCCAAGGGGATCTCAAAGCATACGTCCTGATGATCAATGGTACGCTTTCAAAGTTGAGCGGTAATTTTATGTACCGCGATTCGCAAAACGTAGAAGTAACTCCTTCGGTTAACGGGGATATGCTGTCCATCCAGTTTCGTGGAGATTCGATCGGCGAGCCCGGGCTTGTTCGTTTGAAGGCGCTGCTTATCAACGGACGTCTGTCCGGTACCGGAGAATTTCCTTCAGGTAAGACGATGAGCTGGTCCGGAACGTTGTTCAAATCGTTTGAACCGAAGGCGGAAGATAATTCGATCAAGCCGGATTCGTCCGTATTATCACCGATCAGCTTTCCCAATATGGCTTTCGGTTTGAAAGAAATTCCCGTACAACAAACCGTATTAATCCGAAACGCTACGGTGTGGACTAATACGTCGAAAGGGATTTTAAAAGAAACCGATGTGTTGTTTGAAAAAGGTAAAATCAAACAAGTCGGAAAAAATCTTTCGGCGCCAGCGGGTGCATGGATCGTTGATGGGACGGGCAAACATGTGACGACGGGTATTATCGATGAACACTCGCACATTGCGGTGAGCCGTGGCGTCAATGAAGGTACGCAATCGGTGAGTTCGGAAGTGCGCATCGGCGATGCCTTGGATGCCGAGGATTCGGATATATATCGCCAATTGGCCGGCGGGGTCACATCGTCGCACCTTTTGCACGGCTCCGCTAATGCGATCGGCGGACAGACACAATTGATCAAATTACGTTGGGGTGCCGCGGCTGAAGAATTAAAATTTCCAAACTGGCCCGGCTTTATCAAGTTTGCTCTCGGTGAAAATGTCAAACAGTCCAATTGGGGTGATAATTTTACGACGCGGTATCCGCAAACCCGCATGGGCGTTGAGCAAATCATCCGTGATGCGTTTCAGGCGGCAAAAGAATACAAATCGACGTGGGAAAGTTATCAGAAATCCGGCGGAGAAAAATCCGGAAAAGTTGCTCCGCGCCGCGATCTGGAGCTTGATGCCCTGGTCGAAATTCTCGACGGGAAACGTCATATCACATGCCATTCTTACGTCCAATCGGAAATTACGATGCTGATGCGCGTAGCCGAAGAAATGGGTTTTCGCGTCAATACGTTTACGCATATTCTCGAAGGTTACAAAGTAGCCGATAAGATGAAAAAACATGGCGCGGCGGGTTCTACGTTTGCTGATTGGTGGGCATACAAATATGAGGTAATTGATGCGATACCGCATAATCCTGGGCTCATGCACCAGGAAGGCGTTACCGTGGGTATCAATTCCGATGACGCCGAAATGGCGCGGCGACTCAATCAGGAAGCGGCCAAATCGGTAAAATATGCCGGCGTTTCAGAAGAAGATGCGTGGAAATTTGTAACGCTCAATCCGGCAAAAATGCTGCGCGTGGATGATCGTGTGGGCAGCTTGGATAACGGCAAAGATGCGGATATCGTAGTATGGAATAATAACCCGCTTTCGATTTATGCCGTGCCGGAAAAAACTTTTGTAGACGGGCGTTTATATTTTGATAAAGAAACGGATGTCCGTTTGCAAAACGAAGTGGATCAGGAACGCAGCCGGTTAATACAAAAAATGATCGCGGATAAAAAAGGCGGCACCCCGGCCGTAAAACCCATACCGCAGAAGAAAATTCGTTACCACTGTGTCGGTGAGGAATAGGAGAAAAATATGAAAAAATCAGGAACGCATTTGAAAAAAATATATATGATGGCCACATGGATCATGGTGGTGTTCACTTCCGTCGCACAGGCTCAGGATTTGCCGACGCCCGCATCATCCCAAAAGCAGCCGATTCTGTTACGCAATGGTCGCGTACATGTCGGTGATGGGCGTGTGCTGGAAAAAACGGACATCCTTCTGGATAACGGTAAAATCATCGAAATTGGCCCTGGGCTTAGCAAACCTTCCACCGCACGTGAGGTGGACGCAACGGGAAAAGAAATTTATCCCGGGTTGATTGCCTGCTATAGCACGCTCGGTTTGTCGGAGATCGAAGCGGCACGCCCGACGCGTGATGATCGGGAAGTCGGTTCGATCAATCCCAATGCGCGCGCATTGATAGCGTTTAACACCGATTCCCGTGTTATTCCTACCGTGCGCTCCAATGGCGTGCTTCTGGCGCAAATCACGCCGCAGGGAGGCACGTTGTCGGGAACGGCTTCCGTCGTTCAGCTGGATGCATGGAACTATGAAGACGCGGTGGTTTCTGCGGACAATGGTTTGATCGTGCAGTGGCCGTCTATGTCGATCTCCAGTAGTATATTTGCGCCGCCGGCCGATGTTCAAAAGAAAAACTCGGAAAAAGCATTAAACGAGCTATTCAAAGCTTTTGAGGATGCGTATGCGTATTTTACAGCTAAAAAAACCGGTAATTCTGCCGCGCTTGATTTAAAATGGGAGTCTGTGATTCCTGTTTTTGAAAAGAAAAGACGGGTATTCATTCGTGCCAATGATGCTAAACAAATTCAGGCGGCCGTGGCACTTTTGAAGAAATACGATATACTCGGCGCGATTATCGGCGGTTATGATAGTTGGCGCGTCGCACCGCTCTTGAAAGAGCATAATATACCAGTTATCATCACGGATACGCATGCGATACCCGGGCGTGAAGATGAAGACTACGATCTGCGTTACAAACTGCCCAAACTCTTGCTGGATGCCGGTGTTACATTTGCCATTACCATAGACGGCAGTTGGCAACAGCGGAATTTGGCGTTTCAAGCCGGATCGGGCGTGGCTTTTGGTTTGTCTAAAGAAGAAGCGTTGACGGCTATCACTAAGTCACCGGCCGAAATTTTAGGTATAAATGATCGTATGGGTACTATAGAAAAAGGTAAAGATGCGACCTTGATCGTGGTAAGCGGTGATATTATGGACATGCGTACATCTATAGTAGAGCAGGCATTTATACAAGGCCGGGATATTGATCTTGGTAATAAACAAACCGATCTGTATCAACGGTTTAAGAAAAAGTATGATCAAAACTGAATATCTTGATAACAGGAGATCATTTTAATCATTGAAAGCGGGCCAAAGCCCGCTTTTTTTATAAAAAGCCTGGCTTGTAATATTTTAGTTCAAATTGGTTTCAAAAGCCACGTTATCAAGTTGATGATGGGATGTAACTATCAAATTAATTTTATCCATTGGCGAGGATGGCTTTTTCATAAGGCGATTCATTTTGCTTCACAGAGCGAAACAGGGGACAAATACCCGGGATATCATTCACATGAAAATAGGGTTTGAATTGTCGAATATGGCCATGAGTTTTAGAATACAGATACGAACAAGCGAAAATTTTGGTAATTCAAATTGAAAGTTGAACTTAGGTATTGAACTTTGGGCTATCAGATGATTTCGAAATTATTTGTCAGTATTTTTTCTTTTTTCTTAATCTTCCGATGAAAGGGGATACGATAATAATCGCGAAAGGAATGAACAAAAAAGCGATAAACTCATACGGCACGCGGTGCAAGGGAATTGTCTCAGGGTTGCCCCAGAGCATGAGCCCCGCCCAGTAATAAGGCGATTGTTTCAGTTCATACGCCTCATTGATATATTTTAGTTTCGCTTGCCGTAGCGCTTCTGCACGCGTAAGTCCGGATGCAATACCTTCATAAAATGCACTCATAATCATGGCTGTTGCTTCGTCATCAATATCCCAAGCGGACATGATCAGGCTGTATGCACCAGCATACGCAAAAGCTTGATTGAAACCCATGAGCCCTTCGCCGGCGACGGGTTTGCCCAAGCCGGTGCGGCAGGCGCTTAAAACGACAAGGTCAGCATCAATACGAAAGTCATAGATGTCATACATTTTAAGAGAACTGTGATCCGAAAAAAAAATTTGTGAATACATCGGTTCGATATCGGATACGACAGCGTGAGTAGCGAAATCTATGATTTTATAATTAGCGATATGGGATATTATTTCATTTACTGAAAGATGGTTAACCCAATATCGGCTTTTATCAAATGTGTTTGAGCTGCTAATCATCTGTTTTTCAGTGTAAGGCAGATCACTTCGTAGTGAAGATGAAGCAAATGCAAATCCAGCATAGTGGCGAGGTGCGTTTGAAAAACGACGAACGCGATCTAACCAAAAACTGGCTGATATGGCGTAAACTATAGGATAATGTCGAAGCAAAATATCGTTAGGTTTATCTGATGAAAGTAACAATTCAAAGGGCAAACGGGTTAATGGCCCGTCTGGGACAACGATGAGTGTTTTATTTTTATCAAGAATGTCTTCAAAAGGGTGAATCAACGCATTGTATAATTTTCTGCTCGCCACTTCGTCCGTGGTTTGATTTGTACAGACAGTTTCAGCCCATCGGATTAAACTATCTTTACGGATTCCTGAAATATTTATTTTCATCGTATCGCCAGTAATAAAAAACGAAATCAACGAATCTTCACAGAGGCCGTACTCTATTAGTTGGTAGGACTGACCCAATGCGTCCTTTAAAGCGTTCGAGGATTGATTTGTATTTTCAAATGGTGATTTCGCAGAATCCTCCAAAAAAAGTAAAGAGTCTAACAGGTGAACTCGTTCGGTATCCCATATGCGGGCCTCATGCAGAGCTATGGGATGATTTTGATATTGGCCAAAGATATTTCGAATGCGTCGATCAATTGAAGATAAACTGTCTGATAAAGCTTTCAGTGATCTATTACCGCTAAGTCGGAGCAGTTTGGATGAGTACAGTGATTTAGTATTTTCAATGAGGTTAAATGCGACTTGAGTTTTTCCTTGTCTGGCATAAAAACGCGCGGCATGTAGATAAGCAGGGACGATATTTTTAGAAATAGCAACAATGGAGATACCTTTATTTAATTCAGCCTTTTTAGTAGCTAACATGATAGAGCGACGGTACAAGCTGTCGGCTTCTTCTATTTTAGATTGTGATTCGGCCACTCTAGCTAATCCGGAACAAGCCGTCCAGTTTTCCATTAATAAATTCAATGCAGTTTTATAAGAAACAGAGGCTTTATCCCATTTGCCGATACGTTCATAATAGTATCCCAATTCGCTGTACACGACATCTGCTTCGCTTTTCAACGTTTTTATTTCTTCAACGGATCGTAGTTGATTCTTTATTGCTTCTTCGTATTTGTTTTGTTTGTAATACAATTCAGCGATGCCCGAATAAGCGCTTAATTTACGATCATTTGGCTGAATATGGAGCTTAGAACTCATTGCCAAAACTCGATTAAAATACTCTTCCGATTTTCGAAACTCATTAGTTTCTCTGAAAATTCTTCCCATCTGAAGGTAGGTCGAGCTTAATTCATACTCATCATGTAGTCGCTCAAAAAAAATATTACATGAATCAAAACAAGCTAGTGCTTCGCGGTAATTACCAAGATGAAAATTGACTAATCCTAATCGGTTAAGTGTAGAGTAATACGGATGCGGTTTCTTTTTAAACACGGAATCAGCGCGTGCAATTTTAATTGCCTCATGTAGGAGTAGTAGAGAAGAGGAATATTCGTTGAGCATCAGTTTGTAGTGCGCTTCAAAAGATAAAGCATAAACCAGCCAATCAGGATAATGTGTATTTAAAAATATCTGTTGAGACTTACGGGTAGGATCAATCGCAGAAGCATAGTCGTTAATATTTTGATAAAACACTCCTATCCGAAGATATTCAATACCGCAACGCATAGAGTCAGTTCGGTTGCTCAATGATGAAATCAAACTATCCAAAACATGCAACGCACCGCGTGGGTTGCTTTCATTCAGCATTTTTTGGATTGGCTTGAAATCTTGTGATGAAGCTTTTGTGAATACAACCAAACAATACATCACAAAATAAAGGAACTTAATCATAAGGAATGGCGTTTAATGTAGAAGTCTCTCTCAATTTAATTTATCGTCCTACCCATCTCAAAAAGAGGAGTGTTTGTATGAAAAAGATCGCTCTCTGCGTTTCAGGCACTTTTACGCTTGCAATTATTTATGCTTTGTACGGTATTTTAGGGCCAGTTAACACAACTGACACCAATGATTCGGGCACAGCTATTCCACCGACCGGAGGAGGTAATGATGTTCAAATATCCAATAGGCCGATCAGTGATCCTAATTCCTACCTATCCATAACTTTACCAAAAAACATTATTGCCGACATTTCTATCAATGTAATTAACAATGGTGACGCCGATGGTCAGCCTAATTACATCGTAATGTCTCAATATTATATGACGATGTGGGATGACGGTTTGCCGGAAGTGAAATCTCATAACGATGTGCTGACCAAAGTTCAAATTATTCGTGATAAAATATTAAAATTTAAATCACAAAACATTTTCTCCCGTTATCCAATGGGTACTGTGCTGACAGGGGATACAATTTTTGTAGAAATCGACGGTAAAGCTGTATCCCTTGGCGAACTGATACGTTTTGGGTTTTATTTTAACTCCGGCAAAACGACGCCGTACGACGAGTATTATTGCAAAATAGGAATGAGAAATTACGGCATCAAAATCGAAGTTCGTAACAAAGGTTTCATGAAATACTTTGACAGCTCGCATTAAATATAGCTTGAAACGGTTTTGTAATGTTTCAGAAAGTGCAGATTTATGTCAGGTACAGTTTTTTTACATAGATATTATTCATGATTCAATGGGTATTTACATATACCGACATATGATTTACTTGCTTTTACTTGTTCGGTATTTTCAAAAAACGTTTCATATGTTTTTTTACGAATTAAAAACTATTCGCTGATGTATTTATTTATTTGTGCTGTGAGTATTTCGACACGCAAAAAAACTTTGGAGTTGGTTGTAAGTTTACGAACTGATTCCAATGTGTTTAATGTGAGTACTAGTTTTTCTTTATCATACCTCGGAAACAAACCCAGAGTCGTTTCTTTGGATTCAAATAACAATCGCACACCTTCTTTGAAGAGCCGGATATCCTCCGGCTCTTTTTCATTGGAACCGCGGGTCGCGGCGGGTGCTATGGCAAACTCATAATCCTTTTGAAACTGCGCCAAGCCTTGCGGCCCGTGATCGAACCGATAATTTACATAAGCCACTAGGCCGGAATAACTCCCGACTATGATCAAAAAAATGGCTGCGGCGCGTAACCACACGGTTTTTGTCAAATTAGATTTTACAGAAGGTGTGGTTTTCTGTTGGAGCCGTGCAAAATGATTTTCCGAGGGGGTTAGTCGATCTAATCCCGTTTTACGATCCAGCATGACCTGTAATTCAGCCTGAGCATTCGGATCCAGATCTATGCGTCGGCGAATAGATTCTTCTTTTTCCGGTGTCAAAGGAAAATGACTGCGCATCGCATAGTCGGCAATTTCCTGACGGCTGAGTTTTTCTTTTGAGTCCAGCATACAATCTCTTACGGTATAGACAATTTAGGGGTTCGGTTCATAACTCTCTGCATAGGCTTCGCGGATTGTATGGGAATTGCGAAGCGCTTTGATGCCACGCGCAAAATACGCGCGTATGGTTTCCACGCTGTGTCCCATCTCCTGAGCGATCACATGATACTCTTTATCTTCCCATATTTTTTTGTGAATAACCGTCTGTACATAGTCCGGAAGTTGGCGCATTTCTCCGGAGATGATTCTGTCAAAAAACAGTTTTACATCCAAATCATGTATCATGGACCTATCGGCTTCGTTACCGATCACTTCTGTCAGTACTTCGTTCCACTGTTCCGGATGACAAGAACGAATATAGTTGAGAAAGCGATACTTGCAGATGACCGAAAGCCATCCCGCAAAATGCGACGGGGTATGCACATGAGCGTGTTTTTGAATGAATAAAAAATAGACTTCTTCGATAAGTTTTTCGGCATCACCGGCAGAGTGAATTTGCCCGCAAAGAAACTTGCGAAAAAAATATCTTCTCGTCCAGCAATAAACCCAAGTTTGTACCCATTCGCCGTCATTTGCTTTGCCAATCAGACGCCATTGCACAAAACGATGGTTCACCGCATCGGCATTATCTAATTGAAAATCAATGGCTTTGAGCAATGTGCCCGGCAACTGATCTGAATCCATGAGGGAAAGTAGTTATGAAATAACCAAGAACGGTGTCTATATGAGTAAACAAAGTTAAACATCGGTATGGCGATGTACAAGAAAATTATTTCTTAAAAACTTTTTGTGAATTTTGTTCATAGGAAAATCGAGTATGTAATGTTTTCCGCTCTTAGAGCAATGAGTAACTGCGAAGTGTGTAATATGCTCTAAAACTTCCACTGCCAAATAACTAAGTATTTAATAATTTCGTTCTAATTGAATTGTTAAACCAAATTTAGGAGGAGATGTTATGATCCGTTTTTTTATCGGCATTTTCATTTTCTTTCTTACCGCACAAGCTAGTTCTCAGAATGTTAAGCTAATAAGAAAAGGTGAGATCAAGGAACACGATATCAATTCTGCAATAACCGCAATATTTGGATCTAAACTAGACACTGCTGTTTTGGCGATTATGGATGACGGAAATGCGATAACTTGGACGCTTGGAGGTAAATCCGTAAAACAGGGCGCAGTTCTTAACGCCAGGGTATTTTATATCTTTGTTGCCGGTAATCGGATTATGGATGAACCGTCTGTCAATTATATCAAAAACAAATCTGCAATCGAAAATTCAGTGAATGACATTTTGAGTTTTATTAAGCAATCAAATCGGTTCGGAATATATAGCGCCAAAAGTAACGGGGGCAACATCCCATATAAGGTATATGAAGTTTCAAATATTAAACCCCCGGGAAACGCTGAAATAATTATAGATGTGATTCAAGATGACAACTCAAGAATGAGCAAGAAGATAACAGTTCCAATCCATGAGTTGAATTGGGCACTGCTTAAAGTCGGTGTGCAGCAGAGCAAGTTTGTCAAAAATGATTTTAGAATCAGCGAAGGTCGAATCATTGCATCACCTGATAGTGCACATCGGAAAGAATGGAAACAGCAGTTGTTCGTAGCGATTGAAGTGCATTGGCCTCGCGATCCGGAAACTTATAATCCGAACATATACAACTGGAAAAAACATAATTATGACCGTTTGGGGTTGTTCACTGGCTTAAAATTGTCAAAAGCCCCCTTAGATGTCTTTTTTATTGGAAGTACGGTTGATCTTTTTAAAGATTTTTCTTTTGTCGGCGGTCTATCATGGAAAAAAATTTATAAAAACGAATCTGTAGCAATCGGGAATGTGTCTTCGCTTAAGACAGCCAAAAACTACCTGACCCAAAAATATTCTAAGCCAACGTGGTTTTGGGGCTTAGCTCTATCGCCATCTGCAATGGCAGAATCACTTGGGTTAAAAGAAAAACAATGAACGATCATCGCGCTATATGACCGTTATGTATTTTCATTAGAATTTATTATAACTACGAAAGCCGCAAATTTTGGAGACAGAGTCTTTTCTTTTTTAGAAAAACAAATATTTCAATGTGCTTTTGGGGTTATTCATAGAAGTTAAACATCTTCAAAAGAAGGAGTTTTATGAAAAAAATCATTTTTTTTTCTTGCTTCTGTGGGCTCATGATGTCTTTTCTCAGTCAGACAATTCGTCTGAAGATGAAAAGCCTTGGCTTAAAAAGCATTTCAATGTCAAGTCGGGTTGGGGATATAGATTTTGGCTGGTACGGCTTGAGGAGAGGTTTTATATTGATTTGAAAGAAAAACATCATAAGGAAATCGATGTTTTTAAACATGGAAAAATAGGAGCTCCGGGGTCTCAGATTTTGAGTATAGATGCGTATCATGGATTTGATAAAGGCTTTCTTAGATTGGGGGTAAACGGTTCTTTAGGTCATGCCACTACCGCTGATCAAGAAGAAGAGCTACTCATATGGACGGCAGGAGGATTTATTCAATTTGGCAGAGCAATCCGAATTGAAGGTGGCATAATAAAGGCTTTTAGTGCGGATATAGCATCGGATGGTAGGCAAGATGATCGTGCATGCTATATAGGCCTGTCATATCCCTACGATTTGATAGATGTAATAAACGAATTTACTCAATGAAGTTTATAGTCGGGTTTTGATTTAAACTTTCAAATTTATGCGCCGAACATTTTACGTAGCATAGATCTTCATGAAAGCCGGAAAATTAACCGGCTTTTTTTTGTTACCACTAAAAATTAAGGAAAATAATACCTTTCTCAAATGCATCCAACCCCGACGCAGTTATAATCTTTTCATTACAAAGCCACTATATACTTTATCGCCTCATTGATGTATCACCAAATTTACATCAGAAATAATCCGCCTGCTGCTATTGAGCACACTCTCAAATAGTTATCAAAGACTTAAAGTGTTCACACAGAGTTGTATTTTCTCGTCCAGCAATAAACCCAAGTTTGTACCTATTCGTCGTCATTTGCTTTGCCCATCAGACGCCATTGCACAAAACGATCTTTCGTTATCTAATTGAAAATCAATGGCTTTGAGCAATGTGCCCGACATATGACCTGAATCCATGAGGGAATGCAGTTATGTAATAACCAAGAATGGTGTCTATATGAGTAAATAAAGTTAAACACCATAGCTACGATGTACAAGATTTTTTTGCATAAGCGCGTATTCAGAATTTCCACGCGTGCTATGGGAGATGGAAATTCTGTCGTCTAAATTTAAGCACACGTCTTTTGGGTCTAATTCCTTTTTTGGTTCTCATATTCGTCTTTTAAGGGGTCTGTACGGCTATGTCTAAAAGCAGCAAATACGATGCGACACGTGAATTTATAGATGCACTTACGGAAATCATCGCCGAACCGCACCAGCATGTATTGGACAAGGTTATACTAATATGTACGCGCCTCAGAGGTTCTTACGTACCGTCTGAAAAATATGTGCTTCGTCAGAAAGCGGTGCGTGATGTGGTCGAAATGCATCATCGCGGCATGCCGGTGCGCCTCATCATCGAAAAAACAGGTCTGAAAAAATCAACCGTGTACAAAATAATCAAAGACCAAAACGGCGGTATTTCTGAAAAGACCAATACGAAATAATAAGATCATTGAAGTGGAGATAGTAGCTGTGAAAGATAATTTCTTAAGAGATTTCGGTCTTACGATGATGCTTGCCACGATTTCCGGATTGTTGTTGCTGTGCATCGTATGGTGGCTGTGATGTGAATGTATGCCGTCAAGCTTAGAATAAGACGCTTTATTTTATCAGGTGATTGTAACAAAACGAATATATGAAAAAATCATACCAATGATTTCCAAAAAACACGGGGAGAAGACATGAGACAAATAGGGTGGTCTGTAGTATTCATGCTGATCGTTTTCGGCATAAGTATATACGGTCAAAAACAAGAGAAAGAAAGAAAGCCTACGGCCGCAGTATTGGATTTTAAGATCATATCGGGATTGACGCCGCAGGAAGCAGCCGCGCTGACGAGCAAGTTTCGTAACTCGTTTTCCAATACCGGCAAATACACGGTGCTTGAGCGCGGTGAGATGGACAAGATTCTCAAAGAGCAGGATTTTAAGATGTCCGATGTGTGTAACTCCAGCGAGTGCGCGGTGGAGATCGGCCAGTTATTGGCCGCAGAGAAGATGGTAACCGGAGACATCGGCAAAATAGGAGAGACTTATTCGGTCACGATCAAACTTTTGGATGTGACTACCGGCAAAGTGGATGTGACGGTCAATGAGGAATACCGCGGTAAACCGGACGGATTGCTTACGGTATTTGATATCATGGCGCAGAAAATCACCGGCACGTATAGAGTTTCCAAAACCAAATGGTATATCCTCGGCGGAGTGGTGATAGCCGGCGGTGCAGCGGCGTTTCTAATGAAGCCCGCCAAGAAATCACCTCCGGTTTCTGTTTTTCCGGATCCGCCGAATAATCCGTAACAATAAGACAATGCACCGTTAACCGGAAGAATATTCTTCATCGGACTTGAACTACATAAAACATACAGGAGATAAGCAATGAAGCGTATCATACCACTAATGCTGTTACTTATTATCGGAAGTAATCCCGTCAACGCTCAGATACCACAATACATCACTTTTCAGGGTGTGCTGACGGAGGCGGACGGCAACCCCAAACCGGACGGCAATTATTCAATTGATTTCAAGATTTACGATCAACCATCCGGAGGCACTTCAAAATACAGCCAGAACGAAAGTGTTTCGATCAGACGCGGTGTTTTTTCCGTCAAACTCGGCCCTTTGCCGGCCACGCTCCGATTTGATGTACCTTATTATCTGGGCATCACAGTATCCGGTGGCATAGAGATGTCACCGCGCATTGCGCTGAATAGCACGCCGTATAGTTTGTCATCTGTTCGAGCCGATACGGCAAAAACTACTCTGGATGGCGGCATCACTTCCGCTAAAATAGCCTCCGGTTCGATTTCTGACGGACATGTCGCTTCAGGAGCGGCTATCGCCGGTACGAAAATCACACCTAATTTTGGTTCACAAAATATCACAACAAGCGGAAGCGTGACGGCCACATCATTTAGCGGAGATGGAAGTGCACTGACCAACGTCGGCGCAGGTAGTATTCCTGACGGCTCAATAACATCCACTAAAATATTGGACGGAACGATCACCAATGCAGATATAAACGCGACGGCAGGTATTGCGACGAGCAAGATTAGTGGTACGGTGACTTCCATCAGCGGACACGGCCTTGGGAGTCTAGCAACTAAAAATACTGTGGACTCTTCTACGATTACCGACGGCTCGATAACGAATGCAGACATACGTGCCAATGCGGGCATATCCGGAACTAAAATCAATCCAGATTTTGGTAGTCAGAATGTGGCTACGACAGGAAATGTCACTGCAAATAGTATTCAGGGAGACGGGGGGAACCTTACAGGGTTTATGAAAATAAGACAAATAGTTCAAGATGGTCATAGTAGTCAGGTTTCATGCAATTCAGAAGAAACAAAATCAGTTATAAGTTTATCGCTTAATGTAGGGAGCACTACAAACCATGTCTTAATTCAAATTTCAAGTGAAATTCGCGCTGATGCTGGTTCGAATATCAGGACAGGAATAATCAGACTAAAACGCAATGGAGCCACCACCATCAAGGCCCAGGAAATAACAACATATGCTGTTCCGTTTAAGACGCCATTTTCAATGTCATATGTTGATTCACCTAATTCAAGTTCTTTGGTTACTTACGAACTTGAAGTGTCAACTGTTGGAAGCTCACCATTGGTTTTGAATTTTAATAGTGGATCATTCCTAAATGGTATAACAATGACTTTAATGGAAATCGCGCCTTGAAATTAACGTTATCAATAAATCGTACAAATCTTCAAAGTGGAGGAAATTAAAATGGAATTTCATGATTTAAATCTTGAAGAAATAGAAAATCTAACAAAAGACGAGTTAAGAATTGCTTCATTGGAAATGGATTCAGAAATCAATGACTTGGAAGTGTTACTTGTTTCCACAACAATCACAACGAATTTCTGCTCATTGTATCGCCCAAAAATGCGTAAGACCCTTAAGAGAATTCTTAATATTATATCCCATCCTATACTCAAGGCTATAATTGGAAGCAAGCCATCCAAAGCATTAAAAAAAATAATCGAAATTCTTGACAAGGTTTGTCCATAAATATTATGGTTAAAAAAGAACAATGTTCTGATTCAATTGATAAGAATCTGCAGTCGATAAGAATAACTGAATCCGAACTTAATTATAAGAAGTTTTATTTTTAATTTATTTTTTTCCAAATAGCGGCCTTGTATAGCAGTATCGCATTTGAGCAACACTTTTTCTGGACGTGCATGATGTAAACGACGATCTAAATTAAAAATTCAATGATACCGATATGTCTTCGAACTCCATTTTGCCTTGCTCGATTGGTTTGATTTTGACTTACGCTTAGTATGTCAATTGTCTTCAATAAATCATAGGTATTCTCATGAAAAAAATCATTCTCATATCATTATTATTTGCACAAAATTGGAATCCTATTTATTCTCAAGAACAAATTTTACTACCTTCGTTCACGTCAGGATTTGATAAACCATCGGGTTCTGGAGCGGTGATCTCGGCATCCATCGGTGTGATCGCTGCCGATACCAGTACGGGTTCGGGCGTTTCACTGGGCGGAGGATTTTTCGGTTATACGATCAATACGGTGCCGCCGACACGCGTTGCTAATTTTACCGCCAATCCGGTAGATACCACACAAGTGACACTGGCATGGCAAGCAAGTATAGGGGACACGTCAAGTTTTCGTTATTTCATATATCGCGGCGCTACGCGTACCGGCGCTTATCAGCGTGTGGATTCGACGATCAGAACGCAACTGAATATCAATGATATAGGTCGTGTACGCAAAACAGTGTACTTTTATTACGTGACTGCAAAAAATCGTTGGGGTACTTCTTACACATCAGACACGGCACAGGTCACGACCTACGGCGAACCCGATACGCCTTCCAGCTTTACGGCACAATTGGAGTCAGGCAAAGTCAATCGCATCCAGATGACATGGTCAGCTTCAGATTTTGACCCGTCGCAGTATAAAATCTACAGATCAAACCAAGCAACAACCGGTTTTGTTGCTATAGATTCTGTCCATAGCGGTACTTTAGTATTCACCGATAGCACACTGCAATTGGGTGCGACATACTACTACAATGTTCGGGCAAAGAATAGTTGGGGAGAGTCGGCACCCACCATCACGCGCAATGTTACATCCGGAAATCTGACGCTGGCCTATTCCGGTACACCGCCTACCAATGTCACAGAAAATCAATCAGCGCTCGTACAGGCTACGATCAATGCGGATCGGGGCAATGGGGATATCGTGAAGCTGTATTATAAGGCCGGCGGCGCGGCTTCTTATTCGGATTCGGCAGATATGAATTATTCCGGAGGCGTATATTCATATTCGATTCCGTGGAATAAGATTGCTTCGCGCGGTGCCGTTTATTTTGTTCGTGCTCGTGTGGGTAATTCAAACCAATCGGAATCTGAAAAACATATCACCGCTGCTATAACTTCCGGTGTGACCAAAAGTAATAGTCAGCCTGTAGCAGTAGCCAAAAAACATGACCTATCCAAATTTGAAATTATCTCCATTCCTCTCGACATCACCGGCGCAAAAGATGTGAATACAGTGCTTGGATCAATTTTTGGAGAAAAGGGCAAAGAGTGGGAAATATGGAACTATAGCAGCGGCAATCAGATTTTTACCGGTAATATTGCTTCCGGAAAAGGGTATTGGTTCATTACGACCAAAGAGGGTTCGCTTAAAACCGGCGCGGCCAAAACTTTTACTACCGAAACGCCATACACTGTGAGCGTACAGTCAGGATGGAATATTATCGGCAATCCGTTCCATTTCGACGTTTCGACGTCGGATATTATTCCCTCTTCCGGAGTCTCTATTGAAAATTCTAAATTCTACACTTGGGGCGTCAACAAAGATTGGCAGGAAGTAAGTTCGATCAAACCGTGGTTCGGTTACTACGTAAAAGTCATCGGCAATGGGAATTTGCTTATTTATCCTAAAGCGGCCGGGAGTGTTTCTAAACCTCTTATGAGAAGCGTTGCATCGGATTTTGACAAAGGCGAATGGTTGATCAATATTCAAGCCGTAAGCGAAGAAATCGCAGATAAACATAATTTTATCGGTGCGCTTTCCCATGCGGATGATGCCGTGGATGAAGAAGATTATTACGATACACCGTTACCGCCGGGCGATCAGCGTCTGCACCTCTATTTTCCGCATAAGGATTGGGGATCGAAGTCTGATGACTACGGGATCGATATGCGCCGCGTATCGGAGGAAGGCCATACGTGGGATTTTGAAGTGTCAACGAATATCACGCGTTCTCATATAGTGATCGGCGAGCCGGTGAATCTGCCGGAAAATTTCAGTGTGCGCGTTATGGATACGGATTTGCGTGTAATGTACGATGCGAAGCAACAAAAAGAAATTCCTGTAATCCTGACTTCCAAAACGAGCGACGCGCGACATTATAAAGTGCTCGTAGGAACGGAAGCATATATCAATGCGCACGATATGGGTTTTTTGGGCTTGCCTACAGGATTCGAATTAAATCAAAACTATCCCAATCCCTTTAATCCGACAACGACAATCAAGTTTGCGCTTCCCGTTGCATCAAAAATTGAAATTACGATTTATAATGCTTTAGGTCAGGTGGTGCGTAAGCTTGCAGATCGCGAGTATGCGGCGGGGTATCAGTTCGCCCAATGGGACGGAAAAGACAATCGTGGAAGCATGGCGGCGTCCGGAGTGTACATCTACCGTCTGACCGCACGCAGTTTAGACGGTTCAGGTAAAAGTTTTACGAAATCCCAAAAGATGCTGCTGATGAAGTGAATCAATTTTTGTTCAGCGATAAGCTTTGGACGGAAGATAGATGCTTTGATCATAAACGATACAAAATACCGGAATACTCGCGTGCGCGAAAATCTATACGGATAAACATGATTGATACAACCTAGTATGGGCACCGGCTTTGACAGTTGAAATTTCCTCTATCGAGCATTCTAGGGCAAAACCAAGTGACTATTGCATAATAGAGTTTATTTAAACTATGTTTAACCATTATGCTCCAAAATTTACCGTGTATGCTACGGGAAGCGGTGTTGGTGTCTTGTGTATATACATTAATTTTAACTCCTCGTCACTGCAATAATGCTGTAGTGTCGAGGTGTCGTGAGTGATCGATTCTCTTTAGCACGCCTTAGAGTGTTCTTCTTTTTCTAAAAAATATTTCGCGCTGGAAAAAATAGCAAGTGTGATACTTTTTAAGGGCCTCAAAAATATCAGTCCATGATACACAACACGTTAATGCTATTCCGGTTATATTTTTTTTATTTGCTCTTAACAGGTTATCTATCGCAAATATGCGCACAGCCTGAAGCATATCATGTAGATAAGATCGGCCGTGAACACGGCCTTTTGCAAAACAGGGTAACGTGTCTTTTGCAAAGTCGCGACGGTCGGATATGGATCGGAACCCGTGAAGGGTTGCATTGTTACGATGGCTCACTAATGAAGTTGTACCTCTCGGATTCTCTGGCCGCATCACTATCGAGTAATTACATAACAGCGATTGCCGAAGACAGTCTGGAAAGTATATGGGTCGGCACCGAACGTGGCTTAAATCGTATAAATCGTTACTCCGGGGAGGTTTCCCGTCATCCGGTGATTACGGAAGATCAGCATTCAGTTTCAGATGGTCGCGTAACAAGTCTTTTTACTGATGCTCGCGGGCGTTTATGGGTCGGGACTTTGCAGGGCTTATTTCGGTTTTCGGAAAATGGCTTTATATCCTATCCACTAAAATGGCCAGACAAAACGGATTCGACGATATTGTTTCCTGTACGTGTCATGTATCAGCCGCTTCATAATCCGGATGAACTCTGGATCGGCACTACCGGACTAGGTATGCTCGTAATGGATATGGACAAAGGTGTTTATACACGCGTAGCTGCGGTGACTACCCGCGCACCGACTGCTGATATTTCGACTGTATGGTCTATCTATAGTCAGGGAGACTCCGTCGTGTGGATGGGCACCCCCAATGGTCTTATCCGATGGGGGCGAACTTATAATCAATGGCGTTCATACCAGCCGCAAAAAACAGATCGGTATAGTATCAATGATTTACGCATACGATGTGTAACGACTGCCGATGCCTCGGGCTTATGGATCGGTACATCGAACGGAGGGTTAAATTATTTCGACATGGTTTCGGAACGTTTTTATCATATAGGCAATGATCCCGATAATGCTGTTTTTTTTCGTGATTATGTCAATGCTTTAATCAAAACTTCTGACGGTACATTATGGGTCGGAACGCATGCTCATGAACTATATAAAATATCGAAAACGGCGATACAGTATAAGCATTATGCCACCAAAGACGGATTACCGCACGATATGGTGCGCTGCTTTTGGGAAGACATAGACAGCGCCGTCTGGGTAGGGACAGAAAATGGCGTAGCACGATGGGCCGAAGGCCAATTCAGCGTATTCCCGGTTGCTATGAGTAACTTACAAATACGGATGATCTACCGGGATCGTAGGCAAAACTTATGGATCGGTTCCCGATTAGGAGGTATTTGGCGGCAAGATGCGAACAAAACGATAAGGCGATTTGTACAAAATAAAAATTTGCTCGGCTCGCTTTCGGGAAATCGCGTTTACACCTGTTACGAAGATACGCTGTCAGATGTACTGTGGGTAGGTACTTATAAAGGTGGATTAAACCGTTTTGATTATAGCAGCGCACGCTTTGAACTCTACCGGTATGATTCATCACGATTTGGAAATTCTAATTACGAATTTGTCAATGCCATTGCTTTACAATCGGATTCCATCGTGTGGCTGGGTACACGGCATCACGGATTGATTCGTTTCGATGTGCGCCGACGGCAGTTTCGTTATTTTTCCGGAGAACGTTATGGCGCCGAAGACAATCATGTATATGGATTGTGCATTGATCGAAAAGGGTATTTATGGGTTGCGACCGGTAAAGGGCTTCAGCGATGGGACATGCAAAATCTGACACCCACGGTATTTACCGTTAAGGACGGTTTGGCTAATGATATGGTGTATTCAGTGCAGGAAGATTTGCACGGTCGGATTTGGCTTACCAATAACAATGGTCTGACGGTGCTGCGTTGGGGTGATGAAAATCAAAAGCCATCGGTTACTAATTTTTCCGGCGGTAAAGATTTGCCTATACGTCAGTTCGAGCCCGGGTCGGGCTTCAGAAAAAAAGACGGTACTTTACTTTTTGGAGGCGTCGAAGGGTTTATTCATGTATTCCCGGAGAGCGTTGAAAAAAAAGATAATCTTCTTAGGCCCTATCTTACACGGTTTGAAGTTTTTCAGGAAGCGTGGCCATTGGATACCGTGATAGATCGAAAAACGGCGATCGTACTCCCGTATGATAAAAATTTTTTTACTTTTCAGTTCTCAGCCATCGGGTTTCAGCGTTCCGATGAGTTGGAGTTTGAATATCTATTGGAAGGTTTAGATCGCCATTGGGTGACTGTACACCGAGGTCAGCGAGATGTATCTTATGCCAATATTCGATCAGGCGAGTATTTCTTTACATTGCGGGCCAAGCTTGACGGTGCAATCGTGGGCATGCCCGCACGAATAAAGGTTATCGTTCAAACCGCATGGTGGGATACCATACTTTTTCGTCTATCTATAATTGTGATCGTTTTGATTTCCGGAGCCGGCATATTCCGAATGCAATCAAAGCGCATGCATAAGAGAAACAAAGAACTCAGGGAATTATCCAATCATCTTGTGCAAGCCCGTGAATCCGAAAGGCTCAAAATAGCCCGCGAAATTCACGATGAATTAGGGCAGAGCCTTGCGGTGATGAAAATCGAAGCATCCGTGGTTGATGATGACCATACTTCCATAATACATCTGATCGACGAGGCCGCTCGAAAGGTCCAGTCTATTGCACTGGAACTTCGTCCGGCTATTTTAGACGACATCGGTTTATCGGCAGCAATAGCGGCGCATATGCGGGATATTATCTTAAAAACGAATATCCATTGGCGGTTGGATATAAATGATGTAGAAGCATCCGACTTGGCTAATATTACGGCGTTCAGGATTTTCCAGGAGTGCGTGACCAATATCCTGCGCCATTCCAACGCCACCGAAGCTTCCGTAACGCTGAGTCAAACGCAAGGTAAACTATTTTTAACCGTCGATGATAACGGATCGGGAATCGATGAAATACATCTTACGAGCAGTAAATCAATCGGCCTGATCGGCATGCGTGAGCGTATCCGTGCTGTCGGCGGTCATATTTTTATCAAAACGGCTGTCGGACAGGGAACCCATATCCGTGTTGAACTGCCATCAGAACCCGTGGAGTCATGATATGTATGTGCTTATTGTAGATGATCATGCCGTTGTACGCTTTGGCGTTGAAAAAATATTGAGCGCCGAATTTAAAGAAGTACGTATTGACGAAGCATCCGACGGAGAAAAAGCTTTGGAGCTATTCAGAATTTCGGATTATGATCTTATTTTGCTTGATATGGCTCTACCCGGGCGCAATGGGTTTGATGTCCTTCGGCATATTAAGACTGAAAAACCGGATCAGCGTGTTTTGGTATTATCTATGCAGACACAGGAGGAGTATGCCTTACGCGTGCTCAAGGCCGGTGCAAACGCTTTTGTCTGTAAGACATCACTGACGGATGAACTTATTGTAGCCATACATCGTGTAATGCGAGGCGGTAGATTTGTCTCCGCACCTATTGCCGAAGCCGTGACTGTATCATTTGGAACGGATGAGGTTATACACCGAAAACTCTCTCAGCGCGAATTTCAGGTGTTGTGCCTGATCGGTGGCGGGAAAACGGTAACTGAGATAGCGGACGAATTGTGCATCAGTGTAAAAACGGTCAGCACCTTACGTGAGCGCTTATTGAAAAAACTAGGACTGAATACCACGGCTGAAATCATACGTTATGCGATCGAGAATAAATTTGTCTGATTGATCTTTCCGCCTTTGTTTGCGATCATCAAATAGCTCTTACCTGCAATGCTTAAAGAATGATGGCTTTAAATTCGTAGCGCCTACAGATTTTGATCAATTTCAGGTTTAATCCACGTCATTGATGACCTATCTATTTCTCCGGCAAAAAACATGTAGGACAAACCCCGACAACAAAATCAGAGTTTGTCCTACATACAAACCTATGCGCTTTTGTTATCTTATAGCATATTTAAATCATCCGATTTCCTAATCTCAGTTTAAGACAGGTGACTTTTGGCTGATCGTGAAATCAGAGAACGCTATGTCATACGTTTGTTGATTATTATTTTTACAGCGGCTTTGCTGATAATGATATATCTGCTTGTAAGGCTTTAGATTTGAAGAAAAATCCGAACACAACATGACGGATAAAATGAATATACAGGCGAACGAAAAGGTGGAATTGAAGTGAAAAACGAGAAATACGATACAACAAGAGAATTTGTAACGACGTTGAGCGAAATAATAGCTCAACCGGGTCATCATGTACTGGATAAAATTGTTTCCATTTGTTCACGATTAAGGGGTACGTACGTACCATCGGCAAAGTACGTTCTTCGCCAGAGCGCCATTCATCGTGTGATTGATTTGCACCATCAGGGCAAGTCGGTTCGTGAAATTACCGCTTCCGTTGGTTTAAAAAAATCTACCGTTTATAAAATTCTCAAAGAGCATCACTTCAATGTGTGCACCCTCAAAAAACGAAACGCGGGAACTGTAACTGCATAGTAGGAAAGTAGTTCAATCCGACCGATTAGATTCTGAACCGAATTTTTTAAATTATGGCGACTCTGTTTTTATTCTGGTAACATTCGGCACTAATATCATTCTACAGCAAGTACCTATCATATACAAGGCCGGGATATTAATCTTGATAATAAACAAACCGATCTATATCAAAGGTTTAAGAAAAAGTATGATTAGTGCCTAAAGCTATGGGATAAGAATTTCATTTTAAGTATAAAAAGCGGGTTTAACCTCGCTTTTTTTTATTAAAAAAATTTTCAGTTTGTAATAATTTAGTCAAAATTTTGCTTTTAAAGTTTTGATAAAACTTCGTTTATGAGGTGAAATTTTTTATGACAAATTTATGACAATTATCATAGGGATGGTTTGGTCGTGTGTTTATTTTATATGCGAGATTCAACTCCAAACCAATCCTAAGTAGGAGGTAAAAAGCGATGAGAAGTAACTTGATGAGATTTGCAGGCATCGTCGCACTACCATTAGTATTTTTAGCGTTTTTGTTTATCAATAGCTGCGAAGGCCCGAGAGGCCCCGCCGGAGCGGATGGCAAAGATGGTACAAATGGCACAAATGGTACCGATGCAAACGAAACATGCAAAACATGCCACAATCCCAATGATGTGGATCGTATCAAAATTGAATTCCAGTTTTCCAAACATGAATACGGCGAAGCCGCTTTTGAAGAAGCCGGCAATACATCTTGCGCCGTATGCCACACGCAACAAGGATTCCTGTATGTTGTTCAGAACAATGTTCCGTCAACATTTACGTTGAATGCAGGTACCGGCAAGTACTCCAATAGTTATGCTACTATTTCTTCCCAGGCCTTAGGCGAAATTGGTTGCGGTACGTGCCATGCCAGTACGCATACGACGTATGGTGCTGCGGATACGGTATTAACGACGAATGCGGCTGTTGCGATGAATATGTGGAAAGGCAATAAGACGATCAATTTGGCTCAAGACAATGGTCGTTCTAATCTTTGCATCAAGTGCCATCAACCGCGTCCTATGACAAAGAGCACGACGCTCAGTAATGGCGATATCGTCAATTATGATTCTTTAGCATTAGATCCGAATCGGATGTTCTATGATTCAACGACGGGTGCTTCCAATACGCATACCTATCCCAGCTATCGCATGCATGTGCACTACGGTGTAGTAGGTGCTGTATTTGCAGGTATGGGTGGTGTAGAATTCACAGGATCTAAAACAGTTCAAAGTTCAACGCACACTTCCGTTGCGTCCTGCCAAGATTGTCACATGGCGACGGTCAGTGGTCGTGGTGGCGGACACACATTTATGGTGCAGGGTAACTTTAATGGTTGCAATACCTCCGGTTGCCATACCGGCGTAAGTTCCAGCAACTCTACCTTGTGGACAAATCCTCGGAACACGATCAAAGGTTTGCTCAATACATTGGCTACGAAGATCAATGCGGCCGGCGGCGGAACACCGATCCTCCACGCTGACAGTGATACTGAAACCAATTTGTGGGCAGGTTTGACGACAGGCAATTGGGATGGATATCTGAATATATATGATCCTTCATCCAATCCCGGCGGGGCATGGAGAAATCCCAATCCAAGCGGCTCATGGACACAAGCTCAAAAAGATGCAAACTTAGCATTACCGAAGTTCCCATCGCTGAAGTATGTACAAGTCGGTGCGATGATTAACTTCCAGTTTGCACTGAGAGAAGCCAGCCTCGGTATTCACAACTACAAATATTCGGAAGCTCTGCTGACGAATACGATTGAAAAAATGACGGATGCAGGCTTTTAATTAGTACGATCGTTACGATTCTTCAAAGGTCGCTCGCTAAAACGAGCGACCTTATTTTTTATCTATTTTCCGCTTTGTTCCACAAATTTTAAGCAAAAACCTTCTGATGCTTAAAATCAAACGACCCATAAGTTGTTAAAACGCTGGTTACATCAGTTTGTTGACTGATGATAATTAATGCAAAGTAATGCTGTAATTTTCTTTACAATTTTATGACAATTGTCATAGGGTGTATTGCGACTTGGGCATATCTTTTGATGAAATAAGTGCCTTTCTGTATTTTTATTAGCTTTATTTTGACATATAATTTACGACGATTCATGGACTTGAAGCCTGAGGTTGCTATGAATATCAAAAAAAGATTAGTTGGCTACTTGATAGTGTTGTGCGGCGCAGTCGTACTTTTTGACGCATCAGCCCAAACGCTTTCAACGCGGCTTTCGACATCGGTGTATTCCTGGGAAAATCAGTATGCGGATTCAACCACACAAAAAAGTTTTCGTGGTTATCAAACGGCGATTTTTCATGCCAACGGGATTTGGAAATCCAATATTTCGTTGCACGGATATGTAACCGGAAGTTATGATCTGGCCGGTGCGCGGCAGGACAATCCGGATTATCGCGTGTACAATCTTTATGCGCAGTGGAAATCCGATCCGACAAAAAATCATCGTTGGGAAGCCCGCGTAGGGCGTCAGCAGGTTTATGCCGGTGTACGCGCACCCTCGATAGATGGTGTCCGTTACGACTTTTATAACGCCGACAAATACGGATTTATGGCTTACTACGGTGCACTGCCTCCGGCCGATGGAACTGTAAAAATGGGGCGCCCGGCGGATCGTTCCGCGTTTGGTGCCAAGGTGATGACTTCCAAGTTGGCGCAAACTCATATGGCCCTAACGTATGTTGAACGACGCAGCATTGGTCAATATTACTATACGATCAATGAGCGCAACGCGGATACCCTCGTTTACAGTCCGGATTTGGATGAGCGGCTTATCGCTTTTGATGCCAATCGCAATTTTTTCGGAAAGATCAATTGGTTTTATAATGTGACGTACGATGCGTTGGCTTCCAACGTGCGTAAGATATCTACGGATGTGCAATTCCAACCGTTGCATACGCTGTGGTTTGCCGTACAGTATGCGTACCGCCGACCGGATCTTTATTACAATACCATTTTTGCGAAGTTTGATGACATTGATGCCAATCAGGAACTGTGGGTGCGCGGAACGTATCAATTCAATACCGATTGGTCGTTTAACGGTGAATATGCCAACGTATTTTACAAAATGAAAGACGCGTGGCGTTACGGTGCGGGTCTCACGTATCAACGTACCAACGTATCTTATCAATGGCGTTTGGGTTATGGCGGCACGATCAAACAGATTTCGTTAAGTTCGTATTACCCTGTCCGTCGAAACATGTATTTGTATGGTGGGTTGACTTATGCTACATATGACATGAAAGATGACATCACATCGAGCGATTTTTCGTCAAGCAGCACACAAGATATCTACCGTCAGGTATATCAATATACCAATAGTTCCATGACGGCCGTTCTGCGCTGCAATTATAATCTGATGCAGGCGATGAACGTGGATGTCGAAGGACAATACCTTTCGCAAAACATCAAAACATCGCCGGTTTTTGCCGGATCGAAATATGACCTGCGCTTTTTTGTGCGCGCCAATTATTGGTTCTTCAATAAAATATAACTTATAACGGACACTGGTATGAAGAAATTACTCGGAATAATACTCATTACGGCGGTCGGACTCATGGCCGCTGCCTTGGTTTTCTTTCCTTCTTCGGAGCCGCTCAAAGCTTCGTCGCTGGTGAAAACTTCCGCTCAGATGCAAGATAAGATCGGCAGCCGTTATGCGATTATATACAAAGAAGAGGATCGCTCCAAGCTGATCAAACACAGTCACAAGTTTCACGCCACTAAAGGCGGCGCTGAATGTAAAGACTGCCATGCTTCGATCACTTCTAGTGAAAAAGCGATGGACAGCAATCTTCCCAAAATGGATGCCTGCTACGAATGCCACGACAAAGAAACGACGGACTGTAAGCTCTGCCATCTTGAGCCCAAAGAACCGTATTCATCCTACAAAGCGCCCAAACGGGAATTGACCTTTAATCACAAGGCGCATCTCGGGATGAAAAATGTAAATTGTGAAACCTGCCACAGCGAAATAACTAACAAAGCGTATACCGGCGCACGTACACTGCCTGCGATGGAGTCTTGTATGGGTTGCCATGACGGCGCACAGGCGAGCAATGATTGTAAAACTTGCCATACGGACATCCGTTTTATCAAACCTGCGGATCATATGGCCGGATTTATTCGTACGCATAAACACGAAGTGGCTACGCAAGGCGATGCCAACTGCCGCATGTGCCATAGCACCGAATCCTGCGAAGATTGCCATAATGGCGGTAATCTGAATAAAATGAAAAATAGAAACGAATTCAGCCCGTCCGGTACACCGTCGGGTATGAGTGAAAATAGCAGTCAGATTATTAGTAAAGCCCATGCACTGGATTTCATTTTCACACACCGTTTTGATGCCAAGGCTAAAACTTCCGAATGTCAAACCTGCCACGAAGCTGAGAGTTTCTGTGTACAGTGCCACAATAATAATGATAAAATGTCTAAACCGGCTTGGCATAAGGTAGCTGGTTTTACGTCGGGTGTAGGCGGCGGTTTGCACGCTCAGTTAGCCAAAAAAGATATGGAAAACTGCGTAAGTTGCCATAACATCGAAGGGCAGGATCCGACTTGTTACACGTGTCATAAAGCCGATGGTTCACTTAAAAATTTCTGAGGACAGCCAAATGAAAAAGAAAATATTAATAATAATGTTATCCCTTTTGGCCTTCGTGGGCTGCAGCGAATCCGAAGATATTGGTAATGTACCCGGCCCACCGGATCCGCCAAAACCATACAGTTATGTAACCGACATAAAAGCCGTACTTGATGATGGATGTGCATCACCTTGTCATTCGACGGCTGTGAAGCTTGGAAATTATGATTTATCCACGTATGCCGGTGTTTTAGGAAATGGGTCCGATGCAACACCGAATGCTATACCCGGTGATTCGACCAGTCTTATTATCGTCAAATTAAAATCCGGACATCCTTCAGTTGATGTATCCAGGTTAGCGATGATATTGCAGTGGGTCTATCAGGATAGCTGCAAAGAGACACTGCCGGACTAACAAACGGTTTTTTTTGATAGAGTAGAATCCCCGGATGATTTTTCGTTCGGGGATTTTTTTTAAACTTTGTACAGCGCTAAACACGTCTGTCGTTCCTGATCCAGATCAATGATAGGATGCGGATAATGGCTGAATAATCCGTTTTGCCGTTTATCCGGGTCATGTATTTCACGAAGCGAAACATTTTCCAGCTTCGGTACCCATCGCCGAATATATACGGCATCCGGATCAAATTTTTTCCCTTGGGTCAGAGGATTAAAAATCCGAAAATACGGTGCAGCATCCACACCGGTACCGGCGGCCCATTGCCAGTTACCGTTATTGCTGGATAATTCATAGTCCAACAGTTTTTCTGCAAAATACGCCTCGCCTTTACGCCAATCGACATGCAGATGTTTGACCAAAAATGAAGCCACGATCATCCGTACCCGATTGTGCATATATCCCGTTGCATTAAGTTCACGTATACCGGCATCCACGATGGGATAACCCGTATACCCTGATTTCCATGCTTCAAACCAATCTTCGCGATTAGGCCATACGATGCGGTCAAACTGGGCTTGAAAACTACGGATTATGACGTGTGGGAAATGCCAAAGTATCATCATGAAAAATTCACGCCAGATGAGTTCTGACAAAAAAACTTTAGCCGCCGGCGCCTCATGTTTTGATAGAAAGTCTATAAGCTGGCGAACACTGATCGTACCAAAACGAAGGTGTGGCGCAAGGTGAGAGGTAGCGTTCAGTCCGGGCAAGTCGCGTTGTGTATCGTATTTTTCGAGGTAATCACCGGTAAATTGTGTCCATTGTTTTTGAGCGGCATCGGAACCGCCGTGTATGATATTTTCACGCTTAACAAACCCGATCTCTTGCAGCGAATGAATAAGCGGTAGCGACGAAATCAGAGGAGAAAATTTTTTCCATGATATGGATGTATTATCTGTTATTGCATTCGGATAAGAATGGGTATACGTATTCAGCCATCGGTTTTTATAAGCAGTAAAAACTTTATAAGGCGTGCCGTCATCTTTTACGATTTCTGATTTTTCAAAAATGACCTGATCTTTAAAAGAGTGTACAAGGATTCCTTTTTGGGTTAATACCTCCGTTATCGCCGTATCGCGCGCGTTGGCATACGGCTCATAGTCGTGATTAAAGAATAATGCATCCGTTTTGTTTTCAGAAAATAGCTGCGGAATAACGACTTCTGGTTCACCGTAAAGTATATGTACGGTCGGCGCACCATGGGCTTTCAATTTGTTTTGAAGATAGGTGAGCGATTCGTAAATAAAGCTCAATCGTCGGTCATCGGCCGGCAAACGATCCAAAATATGTTTGTCAAATATAAAAATAAGTGAAACAAATTGGCTTGCCTTTATAGCGTGGAGAAGCGCCGTATTATCGTCTAATCGTAGATCCCGCCTTAACCAAACAATGCTGTGCTGCATGCATTTATCTTTTATTTTGAATTTAACTGTGTTCTTGCACTTGCTGTACAAGTTATCGTGCAAACCGAAACCGACGAACCGACCGTTACAATACATCAAAAACGGTCTGTGATTTTGCTACGAGCTGTGCATGGATGACCTTTTGTGCATGTAATATATAAAATATAATTGTTTAAAAAAACATCGCATATATTAAACAATATTTCTTATTTTCAAAACACTTTTAGAAGTGTTTTTTATTGCTTACACTACCACGCTATGATGTACAAAAATTTATCCGACTGTATTGCCGATTTGGAACGGCACGGTCATTTGATACGCGTTAATGAAGAAGTGGATCCCTATCTTGAGATGGCGGAGATCCAACGACGCGTATATCAAGAACAAGGTCCGGCATTATTATTTACCCGCGTCAAAGGGTGTCGTTTCCCGGCTGTTTCCAATCTTTTTGGAACGATGGACCGAACGCGCTTTATGTTTCGCCATACGCTCGCGGCTGTGCAAAAACTGATCGAATTAAAAGTTGATCCGGCGAATCTGGCCAAACGCCCGTTGCGTTATGCTGGAGTTCCATTTTCAGCGTTGACGATGTTGCCATGGAAAAAAAGCAACGGTGCGGTTTTAAAAAATACATGCCGTATCGGTGAGCTTCCGCAAATCACTTGTTGGCCCAAGGATGGCGGGCCGTTTGTCACATTGCCGCAGGTTTACTCCGAACATCCGGATCACCCCGGATGGAAAATGTCCAATCTTGGCATGTACCGCATACAAATGGCCGGTAATCAGTATATCCAGGATCGTGAGGTCGGCGGCCATTATCAGATTCATCGCGGTATCGGCGTGCACCATGCCGCCGCCATTCGTCGTGGTGAAAAGTTGCGTGTTAGCATTTTTGTCGGCGGTCCGCCTGCGCACACCTTGGCGGCGGTAATGCCCTTACCCGAAGGTTTATCCGAACTGATGTTTGCGGGTGTACTGACAGGACGGCGTTTTCGTTATGGTTACCAAAACGGTCATGCGGTATCCATGGATGCTGATTTTGTGATTACGGGTACTATTGATACGCAAGCGACAAAACCGGAAGGTCCTTTTGGAGATCACTTAGGTTACTACAGTCTCACGCACGACTATCCGTACATTGAGGTGGAGCAGGTGTATCACCGGGATGGCGCGGTATGGCCGTTTACCGTTGTCGGACGCCCGCCGCAAGAGGATACATCGTTCGGGGATATTATTCATGAAATCACAGGGCCGGTTATACCTACGGTGATCGCCGGTTTGCATGGTGTCAATGCGGTGGACGGCGCGGGTGTTCATCCGCTGTTACTTGCGATCGGCAGCGAGCGTTATGTGCCTTACGGCGAACGTAAACCGCAGGAACTTCTTACTATCGCCAATGCCATTCTCGGTCAGGGGCAACTTTCTTTGGCAAAGTATCTCTTCATCACCGCAAAAGAAGACGATCTGTCGCTTGATGTACATGATATTCCTAAATTTTTGCAACACGTACTTTCACGGGTGCGTTGGGAGGAGGATCTGCATTTTCAGACACGAACGACGATTGATACATTGGATTATTCAGGTTTCGGTTTTAATCAAGGGTCTAAAGTGGTGATAGCATCCGCGGGTAAAGTCCGTCGCTTATTGGCAAGTCAGGTGCCTTCGGAATTAAAATTACCGGAGGGTTTTTCCGATGCGCACGTTATTTTACCGGGCATTGTTGCCGTCAGAGGAGCCCAATATTCCGACCGCGTAGCCGCCCGAAAAGCCATTCGTGTTTTATGCGAATATTTGGAACATCAGAGAGATTTGGAAAACTTGCCATTATGGATAGTTTGTGATGATGTGACGTTAGTCAAAGCACAACTCAACAATTTTCTGTGGGTGACTTTTACGCGTTCCGATCCGGCGGCTGATATGGACGGAGCGGGTGCTTTTGTGGAGGATAAACATTGGGGTTGCAGGGGACCTCTGGTTATTGACGCACGGATCAAACCGCATCACGCACCGCCGCTTATCGAAGATCCCGATGTCACGCGTCGTGTGGATGCATTGGCTGAAAAAGGAAAAAGTTTGTACGGTATTATTTAAGTTTCGGATTCATTGAACGGTTAACTTTTGGAGCATCATGGAAATCAATTGCCTGCACATTGCCGATATTTTTGCACAATCCGGTTTGGATATGGTCACAGAAACGCTGCCCAAACTCATCAAGGAACGTGACATTCATTTTGTTGTGGCAAACGGTGAAAATACGCTCGAAGGTAAAGGTATAACCGAAGGGCAATGCCAGCATCTTTTTAATCTCGGCGTACATGTGATCACCAGCGGTAACCATATTTGGGATCGAAAGAAAACATTTTATGCGGAAAACCCGTTGATTCAAAAATACTTACTTCGCCCGCTCAATTATCCTGTGGGCAATGAAGGTCGTGGTTCGACGGTATACGAATTAAAAAATGGCCTCAAAATCGGTGTGATCAATCTGCAAGGGCGAACCTATATGTATGACATAGATTGCCCTTTTCGCGTCGGTGAACGCGAAATTGAAAAACTTCAGGATGAAACCAATATCATTATTGTAGATTTTCATGCGGAAGCGACCGCTGAAAAAATTGCGTTTCGTCATTATGTTGACGGGCGTGTGAGTGCTGTGATCGGGACACATACGCATGTACAAACGGCGGATGAAATGATCACCCCATCCGGCACGGCGTATATTACCGATGCCGGTATGACGGGCCCGCACGACGGTGTGATCGGTATGCAAAAAGAGCCCACGGTAAAAAAATTTATACTCCAAACGTACTTCAAATTTGAGCCCTCCAAAGGGGATGTGCGCTTTCACGGCTTGTTTTTTAAGGTTAATGTCGAAACCGGGCGTGCAACCTATGTCGAACGTGTGCGCATAGACAAACCATAACTCATTTCTTATCAAGCTTTAACAGCATTGCATCCGCGGATGGAACTTTTTTGGGGGCGGTGAAGTTTAATTGATAGGTTCTTGAAAGGAACTTTTTTCCCAAAGGAGAGCGCGATGGCTAAGATTTGTGTCATAGAAGATGAGCCGAATCTAAGGCTATTGTATCGTTCTGAGTTTGAAAGAATGGGGCACGAAGTCATTTGCCACGCCAATGGGCGCGAAGCTTACCGATCACTTCCGGTTGATCAGCCCGATCTGATCATCCTTGATATCATGATGCCTGAAGGCGATGGTTTGGAGTTTCTCTCAAATGTACTGGTTATGCATGTTGGCATACCGGTGATTATCAATTCAGCGTACGCGCAGTTTAAAAATGATTTCGTCAGTTGGGCGGCTGAGGCGTATGTCGTCAAGTCCAGCGATTTAAGTGAACTGAAAGAGCAAGTCCATCGCGTTCTCTTCAAGTTTTCAATGGCCACCGCGTGATCCATAGATGGGCACGCCTTAATTCACGCCTTATCATAAGGCGCGTGAGTCTTACTCATCCCGCTGTCGTCACAGCGGGATTTTTTATTGAGCTTCTCTTAAGGTTTGGGTACATTTTAGTCGCACTTAACATATCACGAGATTATACATAATAACAGGAGATGAATCTGTGGAAATCAAACGTATCGCCGTGATCGGCGCCGGTACTATGGGAAACGGAATTGCTCACGTTTTTGCGCAAACCGGATACGATGTCAATTTGATTGATATCAAACAGGAATTTGTCGAACGCGGTAAAGCGAATATCGAAAAAAATATGGGCCGTCAGGTTACCAAAGGTACTTTGACGGAAGAACAAAAAAACGCTGCACTGGCGCGGATCACGCTTTGCACCAAAATCGAAGATGCGGCTAACTGTGATTTTGTCGTCGAAGCGGCATCCGAAAACCCGGAAATAAAAGCGGGCATTTTTAAAACTCTGGATAACGTATGTAAACCTGACGTGATTTTATCCACCAATACATCTTCGATTTCGATCACACAGATCGCTGCAGTGACCAAACGTGCCGATAAAGTGATCGGGATGCATTTTATGAATCCCGTGCCCGTCATGAAACTGATCGAATTGATCCGTGGATTAGCAACAAGCCAGGCTACGTATGACACGGTCAAAACTATGTCCGAAAAACTTGGCAAAGTGCCTGTCGAGGTCAATGATTATCCGGGTTTTATTTCCAATCGCGTGTTGATGCCTATGATCAATGAAGCGATATTCTGTCTCATGGAAGGTGTGGCGTCTGTCGAAGCCATTGATACCGTAATGAAACTCGGCATGAATCATCCTATGGGGCCGCTGCAACTTGCCGATTTTATCGGTTTGGACGTATGTCTTTCCATCATGAATGTATTGCATGAAGGTCTTGGCGACGACAAATACCGCCCATGTCCGCTGCTCAAAAAAATGGTAACAGCAGGGTATTATGGCGTAAAAAGCGGAAAAGGTTTTTACGACTACCCCAAAAAGTAATTGCAAATTTCGGTTGAATGTGTAAAGACGAAAATGTAACTTACGCCGTTGTATAAAATAAAAAGGACTGTCTATGCGAATTTTAGTAGTGCTTGTTAGCCTGATCGTTGGTGCGTCGCTTGTTGCGCAACAGCGAACCACCATCAAGTTTGGAACCGGGAAAATTGATATGACCTGCTCCAATAAAGCGGCGGCAGGATTTTTTAAAAATATTGAAATTCGATCAACCGATACGCCGATCCGCATTTATTTCATGAAAAACGATAAAACCGTTATGGACGTATCCGGTTCAGCGGTTTATATTTCGTATGAACAAGATACACGGGGAGATGATGTAGCCGCTGTTACTGTGGATCAAAAGAATTTTTGGGGTGTCAAAGTTATTTATTTTGTAACGGCGACGGTTCCCAATAAATACGTAGATATTAACGGTGAACAAAAGGAAGTGGCGGGACATCTCAATTTGGATTATTTAGGATTGCCATTGTGGATTTCGCGAACAAGCAAGTCTTGATGATATGAAATTGCTTAAAAAGCCTCCGATAAGGAGGCTTTTTAGTTTTATCGGTATCCTACAAAAAAAAACGATACTTGTGTACGCGGGGAATTTAGCGTATGTTTGTGCGTTGTAATCGTCTCAGTACCCCAATAAAACTTTATCTATATCAGGCGATACGTTATGCGATTTTGTTTTTTAATGTTATGCGCATTGAGTTTTACCGGTTGTGACAAAGAACCTGTTACCGAAGATACGTTAATAACACGCGGGCGTGAACTGTTTCGCAGCCTTCAATTTTCGTCGGACGGTAAAACGTCCTGTGTGACGTGTCATCCCGAAGGGCACACGGATAACCGTAACTGGCATTTTGCAGCGATCCACGACACGACGGCCGGTATTCCCGATTCATTTCGCACCATTACTTTATGGGGCATAGCACAAACCGGATCGCCGTATCTTTGGAAAAACTCCTTTCGTTCGTTGGAATCCGTTACGCGTTTATATACGGATACTATTATGGGTGGGACGGCCTCGGAGGATGAAGTGGCCGCTTTAGTGGCGTATCAAAGATCGCTGGCATTTCCAAAAAATCCGAACTTGGCGGACAACGGTCAACTGACAGAGGCGCAAGCACGCGGAAAGAGCATTTACGAAGACCCTAATCGCGGCAACTGTGCGCCATGCCATCCTGCTCCGACCTACGGAAGTCCTATTCCGAAAAATATTTATACCGGCGGCACATTTCGTACTGTCGGATTACGCGGTCTTTATTCGATAGCACCTTATTTTCATAATGGTTCGGCCAAAACACTGCACGAGGTGATTGAACATTATGCCGGCAATGGGCTTATTGCACCGTTGACCGCGCAGGAACGTGACGATCTCGTAGAATATCTTAAAACTTTATAATATCTAACGATCAGTACAGCTATGAAACATGACAAAATGAGATTTGTACTTATTCTGAGTTTGATTTTTTCGGTTATGCAATCTTGTGAGAAAGAAAAAATCAGTGAAGACGCGCAAATCGCTTATGGAAGAAAACTTTTTAACGATACTAAGTTTTCCGGCAGCGGACAGTTAAGCTGCGGTACTTGTCACCCTCAAGGAGATATGGATAACAAGCAGTGGCATTTGGACTTGATTCATGATTCACTTGGCGGTGTGGCGGTATCCTATTCCACTCCGACCTTATTTGGCGTAGCGGAGACGGCGCCCTATCTATGGAAAGGTCAAGGTGGCAGCGATCTGGATACGTTGACCAAAACGGTTATCACGGGTATTATGGGCGGTACGGCCACCGATGAAGAAATAAAAGCCATCGGCGCATATATGCGATTTTTGGATGTTCCTGCCAATCCTTTTCGAAATGATGATGGTTCTTTAACTGCCGAGCAAGCGCGCGGTAAAATTGTTTTTGAAAATCAGGGTAAGTGTAATATTTGTCATTCCGGAGAGACGCTCTCCGGTAAGTTTTCGATTCAAATCAAAGCGGCTAGACCGGCATTTGATGTACCGTCTTTGCGATGGGTTTTTGCAACGGCGCCGTACTGGCATGACGGATCGGCCGGGTCATTGCGCGCTGTGATCAATCATTACGCAGATACCATCACTACGGCGCAGATGACAACATGGAAGTGGAACGGCACCGGACAAGTGACGCCAAAACCCATATTCGATATCGAATTGACAGAGCAGGAAAAAAACGATTTGATCGAATATCTAAAAACGTTGTAATCAAATTATTTTGAGGATATGGCCATGAGTAAATTTTGCTGGATTGTGATTGCAGTGTGTTTATTGGCGGCACCGATTCATGCACAGGAAGAAACGGTTGCTCCGAATACGGAAGCCGGAACGGAAGGAACATCCGTAGGTTTTGGCGGTTTTGTGGATGTCGCGCATGCCGTCGGGCGTAAAGCGGGGAATGCCAATACGCTTGGGGATAATAATTTTAACAATATGCGCACATTGTTGATGTTTAATGCACAACAGGGTTCGAAAATACGCGCCGATGTAGAAGTTCTTTTTGATGATCGTTCTAAGGATCGAATTCGCTTGCAAGGTGCATTTGTGACAATTTTTGATGTACCCAATGAAGCCGTCAATTTTATGATCGGAAAAATTCCGAATCCGTTCGGTAACTTTGCCAAGCGTGAATTTTCCGATGTCAATCCTTTGATCGGTCAACCCCTGATGCGGCAATACCGCACGGCATTGGATTGGAATAATCTCTGGAACAATGCGGAACAGGTCGTCCGAAAGAGTGAACGAAAAAAATATGATGGCAATATACCGATTTCGCGATTTGAAGCGGCAACGCCGACGGTATACGATGCGCGATGGGATTTTGGTGTACAAATGTTCGGCTCGATCGGTTGGTTTGAATATCAAGCGGCTGTCACGGAAGGTTCCATATCCAATCCGGAGGCGGATCTGAATAAAGGCAAACAATTTGTCGGTCGTATCGGTTTCAATCCGGTTCCCGGTATTCGTATCGGTTTTTCCGGAGCATACAATCCGTATTTGTCGAAAGCCGATGACCAGCGATTATTGGAAGAAGGTAAAGGACTAGGCGAGTACCATCAGACGGCGTACGGTGCGGATTGGGAACTGAGTTATCGCTATTTTATGATGAGTGGTGAATTTGTACGCAGCACTTGGGATGCGACGGTGATCGAAGGCGAACTGTCTAACTGGAGCGTTTATTCTGATATCAAGTACAAACTGCATCCACGATGGTATATCGCAGGTCGGTACGATATTATGCGTTTTTCCGAAATCCGTGAATCTAAATTAAGTTCTAAAAAAACGCCGTGGGATTATAATGTTCAACGCTATGAAGCGGGTATCGGATTTCGTGTGACGACCGATGTGACATTGAAGCTTGTCGAACAGTGGACGCGATTTGATCAATCGGAAATCCCGATGAGCCGTTTGACGGCTGTTCAATTATCCGTACCATTTTAAAAGCATTTAAGAGGATTCATATGAAACTAATTTTTTCAGCGATAGCAGGGATAACCTTTTGGATATTATCGGTGACAGGTACGTCCACGCGTTTATTTGAAGCGATGGGTCAAAACGCCCGCTTAAATCATGACGTAATACTGATGCGCCCGGCGGGCGATGGTAAAATAACAGGAACGGTCAGTTTTCCTCGATCAGCTAATGCTACCGGGCGTGCCGTAAAAGGATCATACGGAAAAAACACATCACGTTTAAAATCCGGTTCCGCCGGCGAAAAAAGAGCGGTGGTATATATTGCCTCGGCCAAGGGTAATTTCCCCGCGCCGCAAAGCCGGCCTGCTATGCGTCAAAAAAATATAGCCATTACGCCGCGCATTTTACCGGTGCTGGCGGGAACGACAGTGGACTTCCCCAATGAAGATGATTTGTTTCACAATATTTTTTCACTTTCGCCTTCTGTCAAATTTGATCTTGGGCGTTATGCCAAAGGTGTTTCCAAGTCTGTCAAATTTACTACGCCGGGTGTTGTCAAAGTGTTTTGTGACATTCATTCGACTATGGGCGGGGTCGTTCTGGTTTTACAAAACCCGTATTATACCGTGACGGAAGCCGATGGAAGTTATGCATTATCCGGTGTACCGGCGGGGACGTATGATCTGGTGGCATGGCATGAAGGGGGTACACAAACTCAAAAAATTACCATCTCAGCTTCCGGAGTGATCACACAAAATTTTGCCTTTTGAAAAGTAATACCATTGTTATGTGAAAAAAAACCTGCTTTCGGCAGGTTTTTTTATTTATACCCAAACCTGATAGGCCATATAAGCATTTAATTTTTACTTTAACAGATATTGTTTTCAGTTCAATAAACTCCGTGATGATCCGTCGAACCGATATGGGTTTATCGCTTGCAAGAAATCGGGTGAGTGTGTACATTAGGCCGCTTTTTCAGAAAAGTTCCGTGCGGTTTTGCAGGCACGACACATAGCGATTAAACCCTGTAATTTCAAGATAGCGGATTTCTGAATCAGGAAATTGAATGAAGATTAACCGTCCGTCATTCGTCCGTGCCATTTGATAAGCTTTGATCAACGTATTGATTCCGACTGAACCGATGTGTTTCATTTTAAATTCAAGGATCAAATCCGTTTGGCCGGTTTCTTTGCGGATCAGATCGTAGGCATTTTGGAGAGCGATCAAATCATTGTCTGAATCATACGGATCGAATCGCCCTTCGAGGACGAGAAGTACATGGGTTTTAAAAATTTCATGTGTTGCGCGCAGGGATGGCATATTGGGTTTAGTTATAATTTCAACAGAGATACTACATACAAACTTATTTTCAAACAATATAAAAGGATTAAGCCGATATGAAGTCAAATAGGTATTGGTTCGTTGCGTTGGTTTTGATTGGTTTTATCTCATCATGCCAATCGTCGAAAACGGAGACGGCGGCTGATTTATTTAAACAGGCGGACAGCCTTTTTACAAAAAACAAAACGGATGAGGCGTTTACGTTATTGGCCGGTATGGAAACACGTTTTAAATCCGATACGACCGTGATGTGTGAAGTGTGGCGTGTAACGGCCGAAGCGTATGCGCAATATAAAAATGAATTTACAAAGACTATAGAATATTATGATCGTATTGTAAATACCTATCCCAATACGCCTCAAGCCGTGGCCAGTTTATTCAAAAAAGCATACACCTACGAAAACGGGCTGAACGACAATGATCGTGCAAAAGCGGCGTATGAAGAATTTATAAAAAAATATCCCAATCATGAATTAGCCGATGATGCGCAAACGATGATAGATTTTCTCGGTAAACCGGCGGATGATTTGATCGAAATGCTGGAGAAAAAGGCTAAACAAAATGAAAAAAAATCAACACCTGCTAAATAACTTAATCGGAGTTTATGATAAATTTATTTGAAACCCGCGCTAAAATTATTTGTACGATTGGTCCGTCATCGAGCGATTACGAAACTTTGGTACGGATGATTGATGCCGGGATGGATATTGCGCGTCTTAATTTTTCGCACGGCTCGCATGACGCGCATCGTCAGGTAATGGACAATATTCGTAAAGCGGCTGCGCAGGTTGGTAAGCAGGTAGCGCTTCTTCAGGATTTGCAAGGCCCTAAAATACGTGTGGGAGTTTTTAAAAACGGCCCTATTGATTTGCGTATCGGTGAAAAATTTACAATTACATCCAGGGATGTAGATGGTGATCAGCATATCGTTTCCACCACGTACAAAGAACTGCCCGGGGACGTAAAAGTCGGTGATGATTTACTTTTAGATGACGGACTACTTAGGCTGCGTGTCGTCTCTAAGACCGGTACCGATGTGGTGTGTGAAGTCATCATCGGCGGTGTGCTGAAAAATAACAAAGGGATCAATTTGCCCGGTGTGCATGTCAGCGCCCCTTCGTTGACGGAAAAAGATGCGGAGGATCTGCTTTTCGGCTTGGCTAATGACGTAGACTATGTCGCGCTTTCGTTTGTTCGCAAACCGGAAGATATACTTCATGTGAAAGAAGTGATACGTGCGCACGGCAAGAATACACCCGTCGTAGCGAAAATCGAAAAACCGGAAGCTATTGATTGTATAGAACGTATTATAGCGATAACGGACGGATTGATGGTTGCGCGCGGTGATCTTGGTGTTGAGATGAAAACCGAAGAAGTTCCGCCCATTCAGAAGCGATTGATTCATCTTTGCAACCGTGCCGGAGTGCCGGTGATCACGGCAACACAAATGCTTGATTCGATGGTTAACAATCCGCGTCCGACGCGTGCGGAGGCTTCGGACGTTGCCAATGCCATATTGGACGGTTCGGACGCCGTGATGTTATCGGCGGAAACAGCATCGGGTAAATATCCGGTGGAAACCATCGCCACCATGAAACAAATCATTAAACTGATCGAAAAAGAAATTCCCCACGATCAGAGCAAACGTCGCAAGACAGGCGTAGAATTGCAAATGATGCAGGAGGGGATAGCCATCGCCGCTTGCGGGCTTGCCGATATGCTAGAAGCCGATGCCATCGTTAATATTACGATGACGGGCGCTATGTCTAAGCTCGTGGCTAAACACCGTCCCGGTACACCCATCATTGCAATTACACATTCGGAGCAGGTATGCCGTCAACTTAATCTTGTGTGGGGCGTACGCGGCATCAATGTTGCTGATCTGAAAGAGGATATTGATGAAAGTATTGAAAAAGTTAAAAAAGATCTTGTAAAGCGTAAGATCCTATCTGCAGGCCAGCGTATCCTGATAACCGCAGGTTTGCCTTTTGGCGGACGCGGGGCGACCAATACGGTTCGGGTTGAAACGGTTTAGTCTGTAAAATCGCATCAACGCACGACAGCGATTTTACCGGTTTTGGAATAATCGCCAATATTCAAACGATAGATATAAATGCCGGAGGGTAAAAACTTTCCGGCATTATCTTTTATATCCCAATTTAAAAGATGATTATTAGGATCAAATTTGCCGTAGTTATGATGTACCATTCGCTTTCCTGAAATAGTATAAACCTCGAAAACAACGGATGCCGTTTTTCGAAGATCAAACTTGATATTGACCACGTCATGTAGATCCGTTCGAATCGGATTAGGATAGATTTGCAGATTAGTAGCCGTTGCATGTGAAGAAGAGCCGTCTGTTAAACCGGTACTGATCGTATAGGTCGTATTGGTCTTATTTGTAGTCGTGTTGCTGACGATAACGATCAAAGAATCGCCCGCTTTCATATGCGATACAACAAAACTGTCAACATGGCTTCGACGGGTTATAAAAGGATCGCCGGATTCCAAACGTTCAATGGTAATGATATTAAAATCGGAAGGGCTACCTGATTCGAAACGAATTTTAATATCACTGGAGTCAAAGGTTTTAAAGTTATAATACCGTGCCGCCAAACCGGGTATGCCATCGGTATAAGTTAAATTACCGATTAAAGTGTTTTTATAAAAACTTACCGCAGGAAACGAGCGACTTTCCTGAAAATATGTAATACTGTCATAACGATCTTTTGTAAAATAGTTCCAGATTGAAAATTCGGTAAATGAATTTCTAAGGTCAGTACTTGTTTCGGCTTCGAGAGCATTATTTATAGCGATCAACGCCCGTTCGTCGGGCATGCGTTCCCATATATTTCGAACTATAGAAGCGCCGCGGGTCTTTTCCATCATATGCAACCAATGTGTAACATGGTAACCAAAAAACGTCGTCTCGCTGAATAAAGACACGTGGGGGTTGCTGTAAAATCTTGGTAGATAAGCGTAATAGTCGTTGACCTCGTCATATACTACATCTTCCAGCCAAGTTGAAGTCATTTCATAAAACCAACCGTCCGTATAACCGGTATCGTATTTATAGGCCAATTGAATGGCGTGGTGAAATTCGTGCGCCGCCGTTACCCGCATGGCGTCATAACCGTGCGTTTTGAATCCACCGCCTACAAAATCATTTTCAATTTCAATGAATGATTCCCATGTATCGCTTCCGGATGGATATTGCTGCACCGGTGCCGTCTGACCGTAAGCGCTGATGTTGATAATGTATACCTCATAGTATCCGTCACGCTTCATATTGACGGGTTCACGATATCCCATGGTATCGATTTCTTTACGGTATGATTTTTCAAAAGCCTTTCCGTTTTCTTCGACCCAGTCGGGAATGGTATTGGCGTCGGCATCAATAGTTGATACTTTATCTGTGCCGACCGTATCGTAGTATATTTTAAATGTACGATTTTTTCCTGAACCGGTTACAAACGCGTGATTGTAAACAAATGCGGCAGATTTTTTCTGCACAGCAAACGATTTATTTAATTTTTGAGAAAGAGCTTGTAAAGTTTGAATTGCCGGAAAACCGCATTTGTCAGCCTCATGGATCGGTGTAGAATCCGAAGTCGTAAGCAAATCATGCAGTGTATCGTAGGCTTGTTGATCGCTGATAATGCCATCGGCGTGGTCTTTACACGTTTGCGAAAGTCGTCCTTGGGCAAAGGCATAACCGGTTGTAGTAAGGACTATAAATACAAATAGACGGTTTATCATTCGTAACGATCCCTGCTTTTTTTTCTAAAAGTTAGTGACAAAGGGACGCCTTCAAAACCAAACTCATCCCGCATTTGATTTTCGATGTACTGGCGATAGTTAGCCGGAATGAGGGTTGGTTCATTGGAGAAAATCGCGAATACAGGTGGCCGTGATTTGACTTGCGTTGCGTAGTTCAGTTTGATTTCTTTACCGCGTACGGCGGGCGGGTGATTGCGTGCAATGATGCGTTCGAGAAAGCGGTTGAGTTGCGCGGTTGCAATAGTCCGGTTACGTTCGTCATGCACTTTTTTAGCTGTTTCGAGTACTTTGGCAACGCGTTGTTTGGTGAGCGCCGACGTAAAAACATACGGAATATATTTGGTTGCGCCGAGTGCTTTGTCCAAATGCTTTTCGTAATCAAGCGCCGTTTTGTCTGTTTTTTTAACAAGATCCCATTTATTTACAACTAAAATTAATCCTTTTTTCAGTTGCCGGGCTTCTTCGAGTACGCGAATGTCCTGAGCCGCGAGCCCCTCAATCGCATCAATCAAGAGAATCGCTACATCGCACTCTTGTATTGTCTTGAGTGTACGAAGAGTGCTGTAAAATTCGAGATTTTCTTTAACTTTGGCCTTGCGTCGCAGACCGGCCGTATCAATCAATTTGAATGCGGTATCATTGTAAATAAAATCAGTATCAATCGCGTCGCGCGTTGTTCCCGGTATATCCGAAACGATATGTTTATTTTTACCGATGATGGCGTTGACCAAAGAAGATTTTCCGACATTGGGGCGTCCGATAATAGCCAAACGAATGGCGCTAGTATCGGTCGTTATTTCGTCCGGACTGGCCGCAAATCGGTCACCAAGCGCCGTCATGATACGATCGAGCATGTCGCCGATATGGCGACTGTTAAGCGCCGATATCATCAGCGGTTGACCCATGGCCAGTTTATAAATTTCCTGATCCGCCAGTGTATTTTGATAGACCTTTTCGTTGTCCACTTTATTGACTATCAATAACGATGTTTTTTTAGAACGTTTTAAAACATCGGCAATTTTCATTTCTGTCGTGGAAAGTTGGCTTACGGCATCAATCAGTAAAATAACGAGATCGGATTCGTCAATAGCCAGCTGCGCTTGCTCACGGATAGCGGTATTGATGAGATCATGCGAATCCGGAATAAACCCGCCCGTATCGATGAGAATAAAATTTTTTCCACGCCATTCGGCGATTTCATAGTGACGGTCCCGTGTTACCCCGGGTGTGCCGTCTACGATGGCATCCTGACGTCCGATGATGCGGTTGAATAGCGTTGATTTTCCTACATTGGGCCGTCCGACTATCGTGACGACGGGAAGGCGGTTGATTTTTTTTGAGGCCACTTTAAAAGTCAATATTGAATATATATACTTGATTTAATAACCTAACCAACAGCGCGTACTATTTCAAGGTTTAAATAGGAATTTATGTATATACGATCGCTTCAAATACGCGATTTTATGGGTTTTTCGGTGTATCGGACCGAATTCAAAGAGGGATTTTCCGCTTTGATGATGGGCCCGTCCCAAGGAAAAACCGGTTTGCGAATGGCCATGCGCGCTGTACTCACGGATCATTTTGATCGCAATTTTGCCTTGTTTCACCGTAATCATTCCGATACGTCTGAAATCAATTTGGAGTTGTATTGCGGAAAGAGTGCCTTAAGATTTAATAAGAATTGGACCGGCGGTGCTGTACAACAATGGACTGTAGAAAATCCGGATGCCGGCACGGTTTTAGACCTTACAAACCAGGGAACGTATGATGATTGGGCGCGATGGCTTTTGTATGAAACGCAAGGTTGGCCGGTGAGCGAACATGATGGTGAGACTGTTTTGCACAATGAATGGGCGCGTGAACAGTACGATTTTTTGATGCGCCTTATTTTCTGTGATGAAACGACTATGGCTGATCTCATGACGATGCCGATTTCTTCGTTGGTAGGCCTTCGGTATGTACAGAATATGGAAGTGCGATTAAATGAATTGATACAAAAAGCGTCAGAAAAAGTATTTATTCTCAAATCGGAAGAAAACCTCGTCCAAAACGAACTGTCATTATTAGAACAAAAGCGACAAATGGTTTTAGTGTTGGAAAAGGATTTGGAAAGCGATACCGAATTACTTCAAAAATTGGACGAAAGACTGATTCAAACGCAACACGATCGCGTACAAGCCGAGCGCATCACCGGCTATATTCAGGAAAAGCGCAGCGAAATTACCAAACTAGGTTTTGAAATTACGACGTATCAAAACGTCATGCAAAACAACGTATTGCAAGATACGTCGGAAGAAGAAATACGTACGCTGGATCGTAAAGCGCGGTTATATGAAAAAGCCCTTAAAGAAATAGAAACCATCGAAGAAAACATCATACAACGACGGCACTTAGAAAAAAATCTCGAAGGCATCGAGCAGGAGATACAGGTCATAGATCGCACGCATACGGGCAAATTACCTCCGGAAATAAAAACGCAAAAAAAAGCGTACGAGTCCGAAGCGCGTCGTTTGCGTTTGTTGTTGTCCAAAATGCAGGATGATCCTTCTTCGATGGAGCATTGGCAAACTGAAAAACGCACGCATGAAGAAGCGTATCATCAATATACGATTCTCAAAAAAACGCGCCAGTACATGAACCAAAATAATCTGCAAAAGTTGAAATCAACGACTGAAAAATTGATCGTGAAGCGCCAACAAATGCAAGATGAACTGGATCAGATATTTGCATCGCAGCACGAAACTCAATATCAGAAACTGGAAGCGGCCGTTGCATCGGATCGCCAGCAAGCGCTCGAACTGAAAGAGCGGATGGCTGCGGCCGTTGCAAGAAAAGAAAAGTTACAGCAGGAGATACAAGCGCTTCAACTTGTCGTAGATAAGCATCTTTCGCGGGCCGATCAGAAACGTCGGGAAATCACATCAAAACGGCATTTACTTTTTGTTCGCGAGACGGTTATGGATTTTTATAACGCGCAAATCGAGCTTCGAAAAAACGAACTGAGTCGTCAGATTAAAACGCATTTAAAGAAATTTCGAGTTGAATTTACAAATAAACAGCTGTTCGGAAAAAACAAAACGAATGAAGCTTCGCATGAAACGATACCGATATCCTCATCAGAGCGGGCTCTATCTCAGCATATTCTTGCTATGACAGTCTTGGCTATGAATTTAAAAAGTCCTCTTTTTTTTGCTGATGAGAACTTTTCGTGGTATCTGACGAAAGAAGATCGTACGGAGATCGAAACATTGGCCGATCAATTAAAGTTTGGTCAATTCATGTTCTTCGAAAAAAATTAAAACTCTATATCGCCCACAATGACCGATTCGCGTATCGGCGCGACGAGTTCCTTAACGACCCTCAGATGTTCAGGATGATCGGCATAAATTTGCAAATCTTCCTTATTTTTAAAACGACTCGTAAGCATAATATCGTGCCCTTGGCGACGTTCGGAAAAATTAGGCCGCGCATGAATTTCAATGACTTGCGGTATTCGATGTTTCAGATCTTCCAAAGCAGCGCACATGTTTTCGATAGCGGTAGTATCTGCACCCGGTTTAAGTTTGAATAAAACGATGTGATCAATCACGGTATCCTCCTTGTTTAAAAAGCAAATTCTAATGCGCGTTTGGCAGTAAAATAACGGTTATAGATGTAGGTTGATTTGGCCTCAATCTCTATTTTATATATTCCTGAAGGTGCTAATTGTTCGGTCATAGCGGGTTGTTTGCCTTGTGAAGAATCGGACTTATTTTGTTCGCGAAATTGTAAAATGTCCCGCAACGGGCTGTTGGATTTATATGCTCTGTTCCACTGTAGCGTTTTGATTCCCGGCGATGTCATGCTATTACGGGCAAGTGTAGCGACAAGTTTTCCTTTTTCATCCACGATGCGGGCCGTAAGACGGGATGTTTCCGGTAAATAAAACGAAAATACTAACTGACTATCCTTGAGCGCGACATTGAGATTCTGTATGTCTGTTCCGATATGATAATATTGTGCGCTGATTTTATCGGCGATAAATACCTGACCAAATTTTTTTCCTATGGCGATGGCACGAGGTTCTATAAATTGATTTTCTCCGTCACCGGGTGAACCGAAAGTGCCCATATAACGAAGATCACGATCAAACTTATGAATAACATGGTTTTCTGCGTCGGTAACCCACACATTATTAAAACCGTCAATAGCTACCGATGTCAGATTGACTTTGTCGAAGCCATATTCTGATGAAACCACGCCCATTTGAAAATGTCCATCGAATCCTAATTTTTGAATGCGTGTGCCATCCATGTCAACGACGATAAAAAAGTGGTCTTGTGTGAAATTATCCGGGTCACTGCCATCTGACACGGCAATGGCATCGGGACGATACAGTGACAATGTACCGGAAGCGTCAGCCGCATTGTCCCAAATCTGACACGGAATGAGGTTGGAATCTAATACCTGAATACGATCATTTTTATAGTCGGTCACGTAGACTTGATTTTTTTGATCTACGGCTACGCCGCGCGGTTCATCATATTCGCCGGATTTGCTTCCTTTTTTTCCTGAAGCTTTGACGAAAAGCAAATATCCTCCGGGATTCTTTAGTTTGACGATACGATTATTACCGGTATCGGATATATAAACATCACCATCACTATTGCAAGCGATGCCACGCGGACGTTTGAGTTTTTGCTGAGGACCTTTGCCTTCATACACGTCTAAGCCCTGCATAGAGCTGTTGAAGATGATATTATTCTGACCGGAATTGACACCGTAAGCCGTGAGATCATCGTCGTCATTACGATTATCGGGATCGTCGGTAGATTTTAAGCGGGTAACGGCCAAACCGCGAGGATCCGAAGGCGTGATGTCAGAGCGTCCTATCAATGCCATAAATGCAAATAAATGAACTGCCGTGGCTTTGTGAATCGGTGCGTGATTAGCGGGAGGATATACCAGAAGAGATTCTGATTTTCGAATACGTGGTTTTGTGTCTTCCGCAAGATCTTGAGATCGGCCAAACGAAGTAACAAAGAAAAACAAAATAATTAAAAAGTAATGTTTCATTATTGCCCCTCGATGGCTTGTAACGCCGATTCGATGGCATACCGTACATCGGAATTATTAGTCTTGCCGAGGCTTTGTTGCAAAACGGTTTTTGCAGAGCGTGCATCCGGGCCGATCTTACCTAGTATTTCAGCGATGCTGTACATAAGTCCGCCGTCCTGATCGGTTAATGATTGCAATTTGGATGTGAGCTTGGGTACGGCCGATTTTCCTATTTGTACAAGCGCTGTTTTAGCATTATCCGAAAACCGGTAATCGTAACTCATAAGCGAAGCCATCATAAAATCAATTGCCGCAGGATCCGAAGTTTTCAGATGCCCTAAGGTGACTATTGCCGATGATTGCATTTCAGTCAGCGTTTCTTTGTGTTCCAAATTTCGTTTGGAGAATATTGCGATAAGTTGCGATTCCAAAGGCTTAGGCTGCATTCCCATTTTTTCAATCATCAACAATGTTTGCAACTGCTCATCCCAATTATCTTTACCGCTAAGTATTACTTTGGCTTCGTCCATGGTAGGTATAATGCCGGGTACGGCAATGTCATACCACAAACAGAAATCAATGCGTTCGTCTTTTTGACTTTTGTAAGGAGTTTTTGGTGCATTGGCGGCAATGCGTTCGGACGTTTTATTTGCAAAGTATTTCAAATCCGATTCGGGAAATACAGCGGTTATTTCTTTGTTTCGCTCTGCATTGGTGGTCAAGCGAAATTGACGGATGAAATCAAAAAGGCGATCGGCTATATCGTCCGAGGCATCGAAACGGTGAAAATATTCGCTGAGCCAATCCAATGCTTGGCGCTTATTTTCAGCCGTGGGCGAAGTTTGATACAGGCGATTGAGCAGGGCATAAATATCTTTTTGTGCTTGCGAGTCCCACTGAATGTGCTTCTGATAATTTTTGTAAGCATAAGACATTAAAGCGGGTGTATCTTTAAAACCGTCGGCTAAATGATCCAACGCATGATTAAACGAAATGGGCTTTGGTAAGCCAATTTTATTGTCGAGTGCCCGATTTAGATAGGCATCGACACGTGGCGAAAACCTAAGATCGTCGGTAGGAAAGAGCAGGTTGAGGCAAATGTATAAACGATAATTTCTCATCCGTGTTATCGTTTCTAATCCGATACGCCATTCTTCTTCATCGATCACGCTGTCTGCCGCAAAATAGCGTATGGTTTCTTTGGTGCGATCATCCTGATCGGGATTGGCAATGCCCCCCAAAGTTTGTATCAAAAATTTTTTGTAGGCCGTGTTTTGAATTTTATACCGCGTGAAGACATACAACACATCATAATGCACTTTACCGCATTCGGTGTCAAATGATATTCGTACGGCTTCATCAACGGCGGACTGTATCTTGGATGGCGTCGTAAGATCGTTGAGCTTTTGTTTTAACAAATCCGCATTTTGTTTGCATCGTTCCGCTTCGGATATCGCCGTGGATGCGGTGGCTACATTGTGTTCTCCTGGAAATAACGAGGCCAGATCGGCCGTCATGGCGATGCTACCCGAAAAACTAAAATAAATCTCGCCGGTAATGACATCAATCAATCGGCAATTGACATCAATATAGTTTTTAAGTTTGGTATATGTGCCTGAAAATAAAACGTCTATCGGAATAAGTTCGCCGACTTTCTGTGCCTGTTCGCTATTCATCAGATCGCTCATCATCAAAGCATTTTCTTTTAAAACGGCGTCCAATCGCCGGCGTTCAAAAAGCCGAAATTGTTTGGTGCTGCCTAAAGCCGATATGAGCGATTCGGTAATATATTCACCAAATTCATTTTTATTTTCCGCATCGGCTTTGGTCGGTACAAAAGTAACTACAGCTAAACGCTGCGGTTTACCGGTTGTATTAGAGGACTGTATTTTGGCGGCAATCTCCTTGATGACTTTGCCGTATTCATCCGAGGTAATAGCCCAAGTTCCGGGCGCACAGAGCCACGTGAGTGCCCACAAGTAATAAATGTTTTTCATGCAATTTTTTGTTAATAGGTACGCTATGATATAAATCAATATTAGAATCAGCGCAAAATATCGGTATTAGAAACTATTTGCAAGTTCATGCAGAAAAAAGTAGTTTTATAGGAATAATTGACATTTCAATACGTTCTATTTTTTGGCGGCTCATGACGTCTAAGGATTTTGAAAAGCAAGCACTCGCACATACGGAATCGCTGTATAATACGGCGCTACGTATGACGCATAATCCGCAGGATGCTGAAGATTTGGTACAAGAGGCATTTTACAAGGCTTTTCGTTCCATACATCAGTTTGAAGAAGGTACCAATCTTCGAGCGTGGCTTTTTAAGATTTTGGTCAATACGCATATATCGCAATACCGTAAAAATGCAAAAGATCCTGCGACGACGGGTTACGATGATGTCGAAGAGTTTTCATTGTACAGCCAAGTAAGAAGTCGTGCTGCTTTTCCGGACGATGCGCCAACGGATATTTTAAATCAATTTTTAGATAAAGATATCCAAGCGGCGATACAGGCGTTACCTCAGCAATTTAAAGATGTGGTAATGTTGGTTGAGATCGAAGGTTTTTCGTATCAAGAAGCGGCGAATATTTTAGATGTACCTGTCGGTACGATTATGTCACGATTATTCAGAGGGCGTAAGCTGCTGCAAAAATCTCTATGGGAATATGCAGTGGAATACGGGTATGTGAAGAAATAAATAGTAAAGCGGAGTTATGAATTTCGGAGGAGTGGAGGAGAGGTTATGAGTCATGTACATCATGGCGAGGCGGATCTGCATGCGCAGAACCATCCGATCAATTGCGGTGAAATTGAACGACTTTTGTATGCTTATTTAGATGGTGAATTGCCATTGGAAGAAGTCGCGCCTTACAAAGATCATCTATCGCATTGTCCGCCTTGCAAAGCATTCGTCGAATTTGAAGAAAAAATCAGCCATCTCATCAAACAAAAATGCGGTCACAACGGTACAGATCGCGCTTGCGTGCCGACATCGCTTCATGAAAAAATACAAAAGGCGATTGCATTGTCCAAAGAAGCTTGATGTGCGATAGGTTGATAATAAGAGAAAAAATATAACGGCTAACGATAATACTACTTTACCGCCAACCTTGAGCAATAGGTAATCGCCTCCCAAAGCCGAACGACTTAGAAGTTACGCGTAAACCCGGTGCAGCCTGCCTGCGTTTATATTCATTCCGATCAATAAGCTTGAGAATTTTATGAACCGTTTCCGGGTCGTGGCCAAGCTTTATAATCTCATCGGCCTCTAAAAGATCTTCGATATAGGCTTTCAGAATGGCATCCAGTACGTCATAAGGCGGAAGCGAATCCTGATCGGTTTGATTGGGGCGCAATTCGGCGGAAGGCGGTTTTTCGATGGTACTTTTAGGGATAACTATTTTATCGCGATTGATCCAATTTGAAATGCGATAAACCATCGTCTTGGGCACATCACTGATCACGGCTAAACCGCCGCACATATCACCATAGATCGTGCAGTATCCGACAGCCAGTTCGGATTTGTTGCCGGTGCTAAGTACCATGGCGTTCAATTTATTTGAAAACGCCATCAAGATGTTGCCGCGAATCCGGGCTTGGATGTTTTCTTCCGTCGTATCCTCGGGCAAACCTTGGAAACTACCGGATAAACTCTCTAAGAAACTATGGAACATGGGTTCGATAGGAACGCTATGATACGTGATGCCGAGATTCCGAGCCAGATCGCGAGCGTCATCTTGGCTGTGATCTGAGGAATACCGGGACGGCATGGATACGCCGATCACATTCTGCGGGCCCAAGGCACTCGCGGTGATCGCAGCAACCAACGCCGAATCAATACCGCCGGACAATCCGATCAAGGCTTTGCGAAATCCGCATTTGTGGAGATAATCCCGTACGCCGAGCACGAGGGCATTAAAAATTTCTTCTTCGGTTGTCGGATTGGGCATAGTGATCGTTTGCGTTGAAGGAAGGGTGAGGGAAACCTGATCTTCTTCAAACGCCTTTCCGGCCGCGATTGGTATTCCTTCCGCATTGAGCGCAAAACTACGCCCGTCAAATATCAAGCTGTCATTGCCGCCGACAAGATTGACGAAAAGTATCGGTTTACGGTATTTAATAGCGATGCTGCGAAACATTTCCAAACGCAAATGATGTTTTTGTACATGGAAAGGTGACGCGGAAATATTGATCAGTATTTCTGCACCTTGATTGAAAAGTTCTTCGATCGGGTCATTGTGATAGATGCGCCGCTTCCAAAAATCCTTGTCATTCCAGCTGTCTTCGCAAATGGAGATGCCGAGTTTGACACCGCGAAAAGTAAATATTTTTTTATGTTTTGCCGGTTCAAAATGACGCATTTCGTCAAATACATCATAGTTGGGCAGCAGCGTTTTGTATTGTATGCCGATAATCTGGCGGTTTTCGATCAATGCCGCTGCGTTAAATACATGATGACCTTCCGGATCATTATTGGGCGCGACAAAGCCGCACAAAACGCCGATGCCGTCGGTGGCTTCCCTGATCAGATCCAACATTTCCTGATTTTTTCGGACAAAAGCTTTTTTTTCAACGAGATCTTCCGGAGGATAACCCGTAATACTCAATTCAGGAAATACGATCAGATCAGCGCCTTCGGAGCGCGCCTGACTGATATGTTGGATAATCCGTTCCGTATTATTGGTGAGATCGCCGACGCGGGTATTGATTTGAGCTAAAATGACTTTCATGTATTAACTATGATCGTTTAGGCTTATCAATAAAAAAGGTCACTCGAAAATGCGTCCAGCTTGTCTGAAAAATAAGAATCTGTGTGGGTAATCTAAAATCGGCACAACAGATGCGTGATTCAGTATGCTACAGATGACGCTTTTTGGAGCAACCTTTGTGTGAATTTCTTAATAGGTTATCAATGGCGCAAAACTTCGAGAACTTTGCCGCCGACACGAAAAGATTGATATTGCGGATCAACTTCGATCGGCGAAAGTTCGGCATTGGCCGGTTGTAAAATAATTTTACTTCCGCGTTTGTAAATACGTTTTACCGTAGCCTCTTCATTGACGTAGGCAATAACGATGTCACCATTGATAAATTCGTTAGTCTGACGGCATACGATGTAGTTTCCGTTAAAAATACCGTCTTCGATCATCGAGTCTCCAACAATCTGGAGTGCAAAAAGTTTTTTATCCTCCGGCGAATAACGGGAAGAAACAACATGGCCGAGTGAAACCTCCTCACTAAAGCGCGGTGTTCCGGCAGCTACTTTACCGACGACGGGAATGCCCGGGTTTTGCTGATTATCGTAAATAATCTTCGGCTCCATATTTATACTCCCAGATAATGGAGAAATAAACGATGATTGGATTCTTTGATTTGTTCAAGCCGCATTAGAAATGCGCCTCTAGTTTCAAATTCGAGAAAATTGGCGATAAAGGCAAGCTGTTTTTCATCGGAAGGCAGGCGCGAAGACTTGCGTTCGAAGAGTAAAAAAGCCGCTTCTTCGATGCGCCGTAAAAGATAATAGTTGGTTGTAAGTATAGACGCATCGTCAGCCAGAAGCAGGCCTGTCGATGTGAAGCTGTTGATGGCCTGTACGGTGCTGTGTACCGGTGATTGTGGCAAACGATCACCGTGAAGTAATTGTAATCCTTGTACGAGGTATTCGATGTCCAGCAACCCGCCGCGGCATGTTTTGATTTCATACACCGCATCGGCCGGAGATTTGATTTTTTCGCGTATTTGACGTTCACGCATACTGGTTATTTCTTGACGAATATTCCATTTTTTTGATGCCGCCCTTAGTTGCTCATAACGCCACGATTCGAATTGAGAGTGGAGATCAGACGAACCGGCAATACAACGCGCCTTAATCAACGACTGGACCTCCCAAAACATGGCACGGCTTGAAAAATATTCCTTATATCGTGACAGCGTAACGACAAGCGGCGCTTGGGCACCTTCCGGGCGCAAACGGGCATCCATATCATAAATTTTCCCCTCGGACGCGTGGTCGGTGATGCGCTGATGAACGCGGCGAGCTTGAGAAATAAAATGATCCACATCCGCGTCATCCGAACAAACCCAAACGACATCCAAATCGGATCGGTAGCTCAGTTCACTTCCGCCCAACTTTCCCATACCTAAGAGAATAATTGGATCCTCCATCAAGAGCACTTCACTGAAGGCGGTTTGTAAAATGTGGTCCGCGAGCTTCGAAAGATACAAATAGGGCTCTGACGGCGAAGTCGGTTGGTTGCGGTTTGTGAGGGCGCATTGAACCCAACCAAGACGGCGAATGTGCTGAAGATTTTTTGTCAAACGGTAAATGGCTTGCCCGTCCTGATGGGGCGTTGATAACCATGTCGGGAGCTGTATCTGCAGCCAATCCAAATAGGAAGGTCTTTCACAAAAAATCTGTGTCAATCCCGGTGCTAACGAACAAAGATAAACAAGGTGTTTTCGATATTCGGCATTTTGCGACAACGAGCGATATAGCATATCGGCAAAAGGTTGCGCCGCGACGATGCGTTCAAGATGTGCCAGCGTCGAATCCGGATCGTGCGTCTGACCAACATCAGTCAGTAAGATTTCCAGCAGTTCCGCAAGGCATTCACGAACTGAGTTGCCGTATAATTTGGGAAACTGTCCCATAGCCAAAAGGCGAATCGTACGATGCGTTCGATCCGGATCGGTGAAATGATGTTCCTGCAAAAAACGAATTCCCTCTTCAGAACACACCTCTGAAATCAATCCCGAAAATACTGAGGTTGCACGGTTATCAATTTCAAATACAGATAGATAAATCGCGCGAACAGATTTCAAATTTTCATTTAAAACTGATTCTAAAGTCGAACCGTTCGTATAACCTAGTAGAATCGCGATTTTTGTGAATTCATCGGTTGTCCCGCTCAGGGTGTGCTTCTGGGTGTCTTTTTCGATCTGAAGTATATGCTCGATTTTTCGATAAAAAATATACGCGGAGCTCAGCGTTTGAAATTCGTTGGGCGAAAGCAGTTTTTGTGAAAAAAGCTGTTTGAGTCCTTTGAGTGTGTTTCCGGTTCGAATTTCCGTCATTTGTCCGCCGTGGATAAGCTGAAGTGCTTGTACGATAAATTCGATATCGCGGATTCCGCCGGGGCATATTTTGATGTTTAGGTGATCGGAGGATTTTTGCTCTTCGATGCGCCACTTCATGGCGGCGACTTCGTGCAAGGGCGATTGGAAAAAAGTTTTAGGATACACAAAAGGTTCCAACCGTTTGATAAAACGAGCACCGAATTCCAAATCGCCGGCCACGGGTCTGGCCTTGATAAGCATTTGCCGCTCCCACGTTTGACCGCGCGCTTCGTAATAATATAAAAAACTGGAAACACACCGCGCAAGCGGACCGGCATCGCCGTCAGGACGGAGCCGCGCGTCCACACGGTAAAGCTGACCCTCGGATGTATTTTTGGCAATGTGTGCGATCAGGCCGGACGCTAAGCGATTAAAATATTCATGATGAGTCAGGCGATGCTCGTTCACGATGTATTCGTTTTCTTCTTCATAGACAAACATCACATCAATATCGGAGCTGTAATTCAGCTCACCCCCGCCAAATTTTCCAAGAGCGATTACACAAAACGGTGTCTCCGGATTTCCCCAACGTGGCGCCATATCCCGGCGTTGCGCATCCAACGCACCTTGCAGTACACATTCGGCTAAGTCGCTCACGGATGCGACGGTTTTTTCGAGCGGATCCTGTAGTATATAATCCCGAATACCCAGTTTCAGCATTTCACGGCGTTTAATTTTCCGCAAAGCATCCATGACTTTGTTGAGCGACGGCGTTTGATTATGAAAAAGGCGGAGGATATGCTGCTGGACCTCAAGTTTGTCAAAAGGACGGCAATCGTACTCGGGGCGAACGAGAAAATAAGCGTATTGGAAATCACGGATCATTAGTTCCGCGATAAAAGGACTGGATGCAAAGAGCCGCACCAGACGTGCAGTTGTAGGCGGCGTATCACTGAGCATTTTAAAAAAAGCGATGCGATCAATCACCGCACGGCTAAGGCGTTCAAATAAATTGAATATATCGTCGCAATTCGGATAAGGGCGTAATTCGTCCAATAACCGTTTGAGAAAGCGGATATCGTGCGGTTGGGTTTGGTTTGTAATGCTTTTCAGATTGGTTTCGGCCTGCGCTGTATTACGAAAAAAACTCAGGTCGTGTGAAAAAGATTCTGGCATGTTTTAGTTTGAAAAAGAAAAGGCGATTCCGTAAGTTTTAATGGATATGAATTTACTTCTAAAAATAACAATTCCAATCATAAATACTCCGGAGCCTCTATATGTCTGATAAACGCGTAGAAGAACTCCATCGCCTTAAAGCAGAGGCCTTGCTGGGCGGTGGACAGAAGCGCATCGATGCGCAACATAAAAAAGGTAAACTTACGGCACGGGAACGAATCGCTGTTCTTTTAGATGAAGGTAGTTTTGAAGAATTGGATATGCTCGCACGCCATCGTTCGCACGACTTTGGTTTGGATAAGGAAAGGCCGCTCGGTGACGGCGTAGTCACGGGGTATGGTACTATTGACGGCCGTTTGGTGTATGTCTTCAGTCAGGATTTCACGGTATTCGGCGGCAGTTTGTCGGAAGTGCATGCCGAAAAAATCATAAAAATTATGAATCTCGCTATGAAAGTCGGAGCGCCGGTGATCGGTCTCAACGATTCGGGCGGTGCGCGAATTCAGGAAGGCGTCGTAAGTCTCGGCGGTTACGCGGATATTTTTCTTTTGAATACACTGGCTTCAGGAGTAGTGCCTCAAATTTCGGCGATTATGGGACCGTGTGCCGGTGGCGCGGTATATTCTCCGGCGATTACCGACTTCATTCTGATGGTCAAAAATACCAGCTATATGTTTGTCACCGGCCCCAATGTGGTCAAAACGGTTACGCATGAAGATGTGAGTTCTGAAGATCTCGGCGGCGCTATGACCCATGCAAGCAAAAGCGGTGTCGCACACGTTGCGGCGGAAAACGAATTGGACTGTCTGATGAAAATCAGAAAATTGTACAGTTATATGCCATCCAACAATATGGAAGATCCGCCGGTGATACCCTGCGATGATCCGGCTGATCGTTGTGAAGAGGCGCTCAAAACCATCATTCCGGACAATCCCAATAAACCATACGATATCAAAGATGTGATCAAACTTATCGTGGACAACGGTGATTTTTTTGAAATACACGAAGAATACGCCGGAAATATCGTTGTCGGATTTGCACGACTCGGCGGGCGCTCCGTAGGTATCGTCGCCAACCAACCGGCGGTACTCGCAGGTGTGCTGGACATTGACTCTTCGATTAAAGGCGCACGGTTTGTTCGTTTTTGCGATTGTTTCAATATACCGCTTGTAGTTTTTGAAGATGTCCCCGGATTCTTGCCCGGTACGGATCAGGAATGGCGCGGCATTATCAAACATGGTGCAAAATTACTCTATGCGTTTTGTGAAGCGACGGTGCCCAAAGTCACGGTCATCACACGCAAAGCTTATGGCGGTGCGTACGACGTGATGAATTCCAAACACGTGCGTGGCGATATGAATTTTGCCTGGCCGTCGGCCGAGATCGCCGTGATGGGAGCTAAAGGAGCGGTTGAGATCATCTTTAAAAAAGAAATAGACGCCTCGGCCAATCCGAAAGAGACCGAAGAGAAACTGACGGAAGAATACAAAGAAAAATTTGCCAACCCTTATAGTGCCGCCGAACGCGGATACGTGGACGATGTCATCGAACCGCAACTGACGCGTCCCAAACTGATTCGCGCTTTAGCCATGCTGGAAAATAAAGTAGATACCAATCCGAAAAAGAAACACGGCAATATACCTTTGTAAAATCACGCTACGGAACGTTACAGGTAATTAAAAAAATGCCCAAAGTAATTTGTGTGGCCAACCCCAAAGGCGGCGTTGGGAAAACAACGACTTCTATCAATTTGGCGGCGTCGTTGGCCAAGTTTGGTAAACGTACGTTGCTTATTGACCTTGATCCGAGCGGCGCAGCGAGTGTCGGCGTCGGTTTTACGCGTGAAAATGCAACGTTTGGCGTGTACGATCTGTATAAACATCCCGAAAGTTTGGATGAAGCGATTGTAAGAAAGGCGATATACGCCAGCGGTACCGAGCGTCTGGATGTGATGCCGTCCAATGTATGGACGAGCGAAGAAGAAAATGAACTTTTGAAACTCTCCGCAAAACTCACGCGGCTTCGCATTATGATTAATTTTGTCCGTAATGATTATGATTATTTTATCATCGATTGCCCACCTTTTCTCAGTAATCTGACATTGGGTGCATTTACGGCTTCGGATTCGACCATCGTACCGGTTCAATGCGGTTTTTTTGCGTTGCATGCTTTGGAACGATTGATGAAGTTTTACCGTAAAGTGCGCGAATCCATTAATCCGTATCTCAAGATCGAAGGCATTTTGATCACGATGTATGAAAAAGGGACGAATGTCAGCGTAAAAACCGTACGCGATGCACGAGCCGTTTTTGAAGATTTGGTTTTTGGAGTGATTATCCCTAAGAACGTAAAAATAGGGGACGCTGCATTTCAGAAAAAACCGGTTGTTACTTATGATTCTTCATCAGCCGGTGCGAAAGCGTATATCCAACTTGCGGAGGTTATTTTACATAGAGATGACCCTCAATGGGATATTCAAGCGCATGTACAAACTCCGAATGAACCCCGTCAGGAACCCCAGACGATCACGGACGCCGTATCATCCAGTGAAGAAAAGGCTTGACTTAGGAAGCCAAAAAAGGCTTGTAACTTCCTGAAAAAACAAATACATTGCACTAGCTGTACACGTCGAAGATTCATACCCAAATTCTTATTCGGTTTATTGTGATAGACACATTTTTGCCACGTGTTTTAGGAAAGATTATTTTAGCATCCGCTTCGCCGCGACGGGCACAGATATTAAAACAAGTCGGTTTTGATTTTGATGTGATGCCGAGTGCCATTGAAGAAGTTTCTGAACACCACGAACCGGTCGAGTATGCGCGCGAAATTGCTCAAAAAAAGGCCTTGGATATTGCTCAAAAATATCCCGAGCGAATTGTTATCGCGGCGGATACGATCGTGTGTTTGGACGGGCATATTTTAGGAAAACCGTCCGACGAGAAAGACGCATGGCGTATGCTGCGTTTTTTGAGCGGGCGTAATCATCAGGTATATACGGCATTTGCCATATCTCACCGGTCACGCAATGTGAATAAGGTGGAACACGAATTAACACAGGTGCACTTTCGCCGGTTGCGGGATGAAGAAATCGCCATGTACATTGCCACCGGAGCGCCGTTTGATAAAGCCGGGGCTTACGGCATACAGGATGCCAGCGCTATTTTTGTAGATCGTATTGATGGTGATTTTTACAATGTGGTGGGATTACCTGTGACAAGGTTGTATCAGGTTTTGACGGACACGTATTTGGAAAAACGATGAGTAATGCATATTACAAAGAACTTTCCGGATGGTTGCGTCAGGCGCGTGCGGATCAGCACATAACGGCGGCGGCGGTTGCCTTGCGAACCCGAATGCCGTTAGAAACGATCGAAAAAATCGAAGCCGGCGATTTGGATTTTGCTACACCGGTATTCATACAGGGATATCTTAAAAATTATGCGGACGCGATCGGCCTTGATTCGGCGGCTGTCGTGCGGGAATATAAAGTAATTCGTACTAAAATAGCGTATGTGACGTCGGACCGCGGGCAAGTAGTGGCACGTGCTACGGCGCAACACAGCGGAAATCCGGATGATCTTTCGTCTGAAATCATACCGTTTGATCCCGACTCCCATGCATTTGCGCCGCACTCGGAGTTGGATCAGGCCGTTCGAAAAAAAATTTCAACTGAAAAATGGACGAATATCATCATGATGAGCTCTGCGGCTTGTATGGTGATTCTTAGTTTGTACTGGGTCGTCTCTGATGATCATTCGCAGGACGAAGAGACAGCGGCCAATTTGGCCAAATACGAACGGAAAGCGGAAACATTTAAACAAGCTAAAATCGAACCGCGTAAAAGGTTGTCTTTTTACTTTTCCGAACCGATTCTAACGGACGAAGAAATCAACAGGAAATTGGAAGTCCGCGAACGAGAACAACAGGACAGTATGCGTTTAGCGATATATCAAAAAAATCAAAAATGGCCGAGCGGCCAAAAAGTGCGTGCCATCACAGTACAAGAAGCCGCCTTGGATTATGCTCAATCAATGAAATAAATTTTAAGACGAAGATAGCGTTTTCGGGAGATGAAATTATGCTAAAGAAACTCAATGACATGAAACTACGAGCCAAACTCATGGCGGGGTTCGGCGTTTTTTCAGCCATTTTTATAACTACCGTAACGATCGTTTTTACCGTCAAACTGCATACCACGGCGGTAAATCATCAGTCGCTGATACTGCGCAGTTTTGCCGAATTGACTGCCAAAAACATCAGCGCGGGATTGGATTTTGGCGATAAGGGTTCCGTGGTCAGTGCGTTTGATGCGCTCAGAACTCATGCCGAATTTATCATGGTGCACGACGTAAGCGGCGAAAACTTTGCTACCTTTTATCGCGATCCTAAGATAGAAGATCGGATTGATCCCGTGGTCAACGAACAAATCGGTCGCTGGCGTGAAGCTAAAAAAAGCGATTGGACGTTTGATGCATTGGATATGAATTGTATCGTCGTGCCGGTATTTAACAGCGCCGGTAATGAAATCGGGAATCTCTCATTGGGTATGTCAACGAAGTCCATTAATGATGAATTGCAATCCAATATTATTTTCAGTTTTATACTTCTTATAGTGACTGTCGGTGTGGGAATAGGTGTCGTGTATTGGATTAGCGGACTTTTGGTAAGGCCGTTGATGAATATTGTAGATCGGTTTAAGGACATCGCCGAAGGAGAAGGCGATTTAACGCGCCGGATACATATTGATGCCAAAGATGAAGTCGGTGAGTTGGCTGCCGCGTTTAACCAATTTTTGAATAAGTTAGAAGAAATCATGCGTCAAGTAGCGCGCACATCCGAGCAGATTTCGGCCTCGGTGGAGTCGATCAGCAAGGCCAGTTCCGACGTCGCCGGCGGTGCGGAACAACAATCCAATCAAGCCACGTTGGTGGCGGTTGCTGCCGAAGAGATGTCTGCTACGATCGTACAGACAACGGCCAATACCGGTGATGCGGTGCGACTATCCCAGCAGGCTGAAGAAGCTACCGACCGCGGAAAAATGGTTGTTGAGGATACGGTCAACGGGTTACAAAATATTTCTTCGGTGGTCAGTGAGTCGGCTCAGACATTACTGGAATTGGGTAAAACCGTCGCTCAGATCGGTACCGTGATCGAAGTTATCAACGACATTGCCGACCAAATCAACCTATTGTCACTCAATGCTTCGATCGAAGCCGCGACAGCCGGTGATGCAGGAAAAGGTTTTGCCGTTGTCGCCAATGAAGTGAAAAACCTGGCGGAGGATACGACCCGTTCTACGACGGAAATATCTCAGATGATCGAAAAAATCCAACACGCTATGGCTAACGCGATTCGTGCGATGGAGCGCGGAACGATGGAAGTAGAAAAAGGACGTGCCTTGGGGCATAAAACGGCCGAGGCTTTTGACGAAATTTTGAAAGCCAGCGAACATGTTCGCGAAATGATAACGAATATTTCCGTTTCATCCCAGCAGCAGAGCCATTCGGCAGAAGAAATTTCCAGAAACATTGAAACCATTGCCGGTATTACACGCAACACGGCCCAAGGCGTGCGTCAAATAGATGGTACCACGGATGCTTTGGTCAACCATACGTCCGCACTAAAGACCCTTGTCGGACGATTTAAACTGAATGAGCAAGATCGTGCACAAAATTACAACTAATACTCCGCGGAAAACGGTTTATGCAGACCTCATGCAGGTTTGCGAACAGCGCGGTTCGGGCTATTTTGTACTCATTGATCCCGACAAAAAAACGGAAGCGGAGACGTTGCAGACCGTGTCCCATTGCGCCGAAGCGGGTGTGGACGCGATTTTGATCGGGAGCAGCCTTATGCTTAGCAGCCGATTTGGCAGTACGATCCAGGCAATAAAAAAAGAATTTTCTTTGCCCGTTATTATTTTTCCGGGTAGCACGATTCAGCTTTCCGAATACGCGGATGCGTTATTATTTTTATCCCTTATCAGCAGCCGCAATCCGGAGTTTTTGATAACCACTCAGGTGCTTGGGGCGCCGATTGTTCGCAAGATGGGATTGGAAGCCATTTCGACGGGATACATGCTTATCGAATCCGGTAAAGTAACGTCCGCTGAATTCATGAGTAATTCCAAACCCATACCACGAGACAAAAATGACATTGCTGTTGCTCATGCTTTAGCCGGCGAATACCTCGGCATGAAAACAATTTATCTCGAAGCCGGAAGCGGAGCGTTGCATTCTGTGCCGGCAGAAATGGTTTCTGCGGTCAGTGAGTATGTGAATATACCGGTGATCGTTGGCGGGGGTATTCGTACGCCCGAAGACGCCCTTCAAAAAGTAGAGGCCGGCGCTTCGTTTGTTGTGACCGGTAATGTGCTGGAACACTCCGGAAGCTTGTCATTGATTCGTGAATTTGCGAATGCAATACACTGGAAAACTCCGGCGGCTCAAAAACATGCGTGAGTAGTGTGGGCATACGACGGCGTGCATTGTTGGTGTTTGCCAAGTTACCCGAACCGGGTCAAGTAAAAACCCGATTGATACCAGCGCTTGGAAAAGACGGGGCCTGCAGTTTATATCAGGCTTTTTTGAAAGACAGCATTATTCAATATACCAGGCTTTCTTTAGAAGTGGGTTATACACCGTATTTATTTGTTACACCGTCGGAAGCGGTTCCGTTTTTTGAAAAATTTTGTGATACGCTAACTTCGGAAATTGGGACGAACAACGCATGGCAAGTGCGATTGCAATCACAAGGGGATTTGGGCGCCCGTATGAAAGAAGCGTTCGCCGGGCTTTTTGCTCAAAACTATGATGCATGCTGGATTATCGGCACCGATCACCCGACGCTGCCGGACGCTTATGTGGTGGATGCGTTTCGTTACTTGGATCAATATGATGCCGTCATCGGCCCTGCCGACGATGGCGGTTATTATGGTTTGGGATTGCAGCGAAGAATGGATTTTTTATTTGAAGATATACCTTGGAGCACGGAAGAAGTTTTGTCCACTACTCAACTACGGATGCAGAACAATGGGGTGAATTATTATCCGATCAAGCCGTGGTATGATGTGGATGAGCCGGCGGATATGTATCACCTCAAACGTGATTTAGACAAGGCCGGGATGCGATGTAATTATACGAAGCAATGGTTTGAACAACATGGGATGACATATGGCCGATAAACAAAAAAATCTGAAATTCCTTCACTTTCGATCCGGCAACAGCGACTATGCCGTTGAACTGGAATACGTGAAAGAAATTATACGCAGCGTTGCCGTTTCTCCGATGAGCGAGCTGCCCCCGTTTGCGCCGGGCGTCATCAATCTTCGAGGAGAAATCATACCAATTATTGATTTCCTTTTGCGTTCGGGTGCCGGTGCGACGACGTTGCGTCTGAAATCGCGCATCATCATTATGCGGATTCATGATATTACGGCCGGGCTGCTTGTCGATGACGTTTTGGAAACCCTTGAAGTCGAACCATCGGATATTACACGTAATTTGCACGCCGATGTCCTCATTGACGTCAAATATATTCAGGGTACATTTTTGTCTGGCGGTACGACGATCGTTTGTGTGGATTTGAATAAATTGATGACGGACAAAGAATACGCTGTTTTACGTCACGAAGTCAAACATGCTTAATTACCACGAAGTACATCCGATGGGCACCGGGCATGGCGTTATTGCCAAAGAAGCCGATTTTACAGATCAGGATTTTATCCGGTTTCGTAATCTGATTCGCGCCCGCAGCGGTATTTATTTCAACGACCGCAAACGTGCCGATCTCAAAAGCGGAGTATTGAAAGCGTTTCACTATTCCGGCGTTTCCGGTTTGGATAAGTATTTTGACTTGCTGGCGTCGGATCCGACACAGTCCGCGCAATTTAAGACGCTTGTTTCTTTTCTTACCGTCGGAGAAACGTATTTTTTCAGACATTTTGATGTAATTGAAAAAGTCGTTTTACCGAGCCTTATCAAAGCACATCATCACGATAAAACAATTCGTATATGGAGTGCCGGATGTTCTACCGGGGAAGAGCCGTATACCGTTGCGATGGTATTGCATAATCTGCTACCGGATATTCGGGACTGGAAAATTTCCATCGTAGGTACGGATATCAATGTGAATTCCGTTGAATACGCCAAAGAGGGTGTTTACAGACCGTGGTCGTTGCGTTCGATCAACGATTTTTATAAAAATTTTTATTTCGATAAAAAAGACGGATTGTACTACATCAAAGATTTTATCCGAAACATGGTTCGCTTCGACTATCTCAATCTGGTGGACGACGGTTATCCGCGGGATGAAAACGGTACCAAAGATTTAGATTTGATTTTTTGTCGTAATGTGACCATTTATTTTGAAGCCGAGACCACCATCAAAGTGGTTAACCGTTTTTATGATTGTTTGAAGGAGAAATCGTTTTTGGCCGTCGGTCATGCGGAGCCCAGTTCGTTAGTCTATGATAAGTATATTTCCGAAATATATCCCGATGCAGTGATTTACAGAAAAGACACGGCCTCAAAAAAGGAGCAGCAATACAAAACAGGTATTCGTACGCGTCGCGATATTTTTAAGGAATTCAAAGATCAAACCTCGGTCGTAAAAAATCAGGGTATCATAAATAATCTAGATACACTGCAACAGAGAATTACCAAACTCGATATTACCGATACTGTTAAAAAGGAAAACCCTGTTCTCAAATCAGAGCCCAAACCAAAAGAACCACTCTTCAAAGCGGATAATCTCACAATTACGACCATGCGTGCACCGCTGAAACCGCAACCCGGCGCGAAACCGAATGATCGTGATGCGGTGATCGAAGAAAAACGGCGTGCCGAGCTCAACGAAGCGGAACTGTTTACAATGGCACTGGAAGAATTTTATAAAAAAGATTTTCGTGAAGCCGAAAAGCACTTTACCGCACTGATCGAAAAAAATCCCGCGAACGGTAGAGCGCTGTATATGATCGCGCACATCAATGCCAATCTCGATAATGTCAGTAAAGCCAAAGATTTTTGCCACATGGCGATCGCCGAAGATTCCCTGATGCTGGAAGCGTATTACCTGTTGGGATTGATTTACAAAGAAGAAAATCTTTTTGACGAATCGGTGCGCATGCTTAAGAAGACGATCTATATTGATTCTGATTTTGCGATCGGGTATTACGAGTTGGCGGTCAATTATTTTAAACTCGGTGACGGCGTGCAAGCGCGAAAATATTTAAAACAAACCGAGCGTATTTTAAAAAATAAATCGGACGACGAGCGCGTAGGGATTTTGGATGACTTGAAAGTCAAAGAACTGCGCATGATGGTTAATATGTGGGATAATTAGAGATAAACGTATGGCGGAACCAATGAAGCAACAAGATGTATTTGACGAAGTACACAAGCTGATGGCGGAACTTTTGTCGTCACGCTTGACGCCGGAGGCTGAAGCTAAAATTTTGGCCGGCCGTGCCGAAAAACTAAAACGTGCACATACCATCGAAGAAACGGGCGAACAGATTAGTGTGCTTATTTTCCAGTTATCGTCTGAATTTTTTGCTTTAGAAACGCAGTATGTATCTGAAGTAAGGGTACTCAGCGAAGTGACGCCGGTTCCCTGTACGCCGGATTTTGTGCTCGGAATAACTAATATTCGCGGTGCCGTATTTTCGGTGATTGATATTCGCGGTTCATTCAATTTGGAAGACCGGCCTGTCACGGATCGATCTATGTTTTTGATGATTCAGTGGAAAGGAATTGAGCTGTGCCTATTAGCCGACGCCGTGATTGAAAAAATCAATTTACCCCGTTCGGAAGTCAAGACGATGACCGGCGGCAATAGAGAACACATGTCGTCATTTGTGAGCGGTTTTTTTATTCGCAATGATAATAAAATTACGTTGATCAGTTGGGATAACTATGTTTCACATTCGAATATAATTGTCAACGAAGAAGTCTAAACTCCGGAGAATCCATATATGATTTTTTTGTTTTTTTTACTCATGGCGATACCTGCTGCAGCCATAGGCACTTTCGTTGTTTATATGGTTTACGGAAGAAAAAAATTTATCCTTAGCGTTTTGATACGCACCGTACCTTGGTTGGTGCTCATCGTATGTGCGTCCTTTTTCATCGGTATATATTCGATGCACTGGTGGGGCTGGGTTATTGGTCTGGGCGCGGCTGTAATTTTTGGCGTTATTTATTATCTGGTGCTATTCCGCAGTACTTTTACAGTTACAATGGATATCGTGGATGTCGTAACGCGTATCGCGGATAAAGATTATTCCAAACGTTTGACATTCAAGGCCGATGGGGAATTGAATACCATGCGTGAAAGTCTCAACTCGGTCATCGATAATTTGGAGAATACGGAAAAAACTTTGGGCGATGCCGTATCGCGTTTGTCATCGGTTGTCAGTGAGCTTAACTCGACGATGGATCAACAGGTTGTGGGGATGAATGAGCAATCTACATCGCTCAATCAGACGACAACCACGACACAAGAATTGGCCGCCACTTCGCATCAGACAACGGAAAAAGCTCAGTTTGTCGTAGAGAGTACCGAGCGCAGTATGGATATTACGTCCAAAGGCAAAGATGCGGTAGACAATACCGTGGATGAAATGAATGAAATCAAAAAGCGTGTTGAACGTATCGCGGAGCAAATCCTTGATCTCAGCGAAAAAACGCAACAGATCGGCGTTATCACCACCACCGTCAATGATATTGCCGAACAAACCAATATGCTTGCGTTGAACGCGGCTATCGAAGCGAGTAAGGCCGGCGAATTCGGCAAAGGTTTCGGTGTGGTGGCTTTTGAAGTCCGGAAGCTAGCCGAAAAAAGCAAAGAGGCTTCTCTGCGCATACGTGATCTGATCACCCAGATACAAAATGCAACGAATTCGACGGTTATGGCTACGGAAGAAGGCTCAAAACGCGTTGATATCGGTGTTGAAAAAATACGAGAAGCCGGAAAATATATGGATGAATCCATCCAAAGTTTGGAAGAAAGCGTAGGTTATGCCCAACAGATTTTGGTTGGCAGCAAACAACAGACGATCGGTATCGAACAGATCACGCTGGCCATGGCCAATATCAACGAAGTCGTCAAACAAGTTGCCAAAGGAACCGCGCAAACACAAGGCGCTGTGGATTCCGTGTTAGGTTTGACCAAAGAAATGGATAGTTTAGTCAAAAAATAATCATTCATCATCCGGGCCACATATTTTACGGATTTGCCTATGGATTTGTCTAAAGACGAACTCAAAGAAATGATGTCCATCTTCAAGGTGGAGAGCGAAGAGCATCTGAAAAACCTTAATAAAGGTTTGCTCAAACTTGAAGAAACCCCCAATTCCCGAGAGCTGATAGATGAGCTTTTTCGTACGGCGCACAGCATCAAGGGTTCGGCGCGTATGATGGGTTTTCAGAAGATCGAAGGTGTATCGCACAAAATCGAAGATATTTTCGGTTTAGTACGCCGCGCGGAAATCAAAGTATCACCCGAAAATTTTGATGTCATTTATGAAGGGGTTGATATTATTTCTCAAATTATCGAATTGATATCCAACGAAGGATCGGACGATTCAATCGATATTTCAGTTATTGTAAAAAAATTAGAAGCTATTTATAACCCGCAAGAAGCGCCGGCTTCCGTAGCCGAGCCAAAGGAAGAATCTAAACCTGATGTGGAACCGGTGTTGGACGTTGTGTCTAAAGCCGAACCGGTACCCGTGACGGAAGCGAAAACTCCTGAGCCGGAGGAGACCGAATTTAAACCGACGACCGATCTATCCAAGTCGGAGATGATCGTTGATAAAACCGACGCTTCCAAAGGTAATGTTTCCGAAGATGCGTTTATACGTGTGCCGACGCGGCGTTTGGACGATCTGATGAATCAGGTGAGTGAACTTGTCACAACGCGCATCAAATCCCAGCAACGATTGGCGGACATCCGCAAAATGCTGGATTTTACCGAGGAGTGGGCACAACAAACGGAACGCATTCGATTACTGTTAGATCGTACTTTATCACGTATCGTCAACGAAGACGTCGAGAGACCAAGTGACGTAAAAAGCGAACTGATTACTTCATACGATCTGCGTTCCGTCGTTACTTCGTATCTTTCATCCATTGAGAAAATAGGTTCGATTGCCGAATCTATTAGCATTTTGTATGACAAACAGAGTGAAGAAAATCTGCGGATGTCTGTCATCACAGGGGATATTCAAGACAATTTGCGCATTATTCGCCTTTTGCCGATTTCGACTATTTTCGATTTGTATCCGCGCATGATTCGTGATATTGCCAAATTACAAAGCAAAAAAGTGAAATTTGAAGTCTTCGGTGGAGATACGCGCGTTGATAAAAAAGTTTTAGAGGAGTTGAAAGATCCTCTGATTCACTTATTGCGTAATTCTATTGATCATGGTATAGAAGCGCCGGCCGATCGCGAAGCCACTGGGAAAGCACAAGAAGGCACGATACAAGTTCGTGCCGGATACGTCGGCAATATGGTGCAGATCGAAGTCCAGGATGATGGCCGTGGAATTGATACCGACAGGATTTTGCAGATCGCGATCAAAAAAGGTTATATCAAGGAACATCAAGCCTCCGAAGTCAGTAAAAATGATTTGGTCGGGCTTATTTTCCATTCCGGATTTTCTACGGCAAAAATTATCACCGATCTTTCCGGGCGCGGTGTGGGGCTTGACATCGTCAAATCTAATATCGAAAAAATCAAAGGCACGATCGAAACGGTTTCTGAAAAAGGAAAAGGTACACGCTTTACGATCAAAATTCCGCTCACGCTCGCGACTACGCACGTGCTTATCGTGGATGTCGGCGGCGATCACTATTCGCTCCCGATTGATTTCATAGATCGTACGGTGCGATTAACGGAAGAAGAACTGTGGACGGGCGGGCAAAATCCTTTTGTCCTGGTGGATAATACGCCGGTGCCATTGTATAAAATGGAAGAGGTGTTGGGCAATGCCAAACAACGCCTCAAAAATAAAGGCTTGCTCAAGTCATCCGCTGCGCCCAAAATCGGGCAGCATCTTACAAAAATAGAGACGAATAAATTTCCCGCGGTTATTTTTGTTTCCGGAGGCCGGCGGGTAGCGTTTTTAGTGGATAAACTTTTAGACGAGCAGGAAGTTGTCGTTAAAAGCCTCGGTCATCAACTCAAACGCGTAAAAAATGTTGCGGGTTCAACCGTGCTTGGTGACGGACGGATTTCGATTATTTTAGATCCCAATGACTTGATCAAATCCGTTCAAGGTTCCGGTACGAAATTCGCTTTCCGGGATCGCCGTCAGCGCGATTTGGTCAAAAAGCGCGTATTGGTAGTGGACGATTCGATCACGACACGTACATTAGAAAAAAATATTCTTGAGTCCGCCGGTTATCACGTGACTATTGCGACTAACGGCTTGGAAGGTTATCAGAAACTGCATGAAATCGGTAATTTTGATATTGTCGTGAGCGATGTGGAAATGCCGTTTATGACGGGATTTGAATTTGCTCACAAAGTGCGAACCGAGTCCAAATTTCCGGATATTCCGTTTGTATTGTGTACGTCACTGGAGTCGGATAAGGATAAACGCCGCGGGATCGAGGTCGGCGCTAATGCCTACATTGTCAAAGGTGGATTTGATCAGACCAATCTGCTTGAAACCATTGAAAAGTTGTTATAGGAATCAATGCCCAAGATACTCATCGCTGAAGATTCGCCGACCGTCACGATGATTCTTCAGAAAATTTTTGCGACGGATGATGATTGCCAAGTGATCGGTGTGGCTAAAAACGGCCGGGAAGCGGTTGAAAAAGTCCAGATTCTCAGGCCGGATATAGTGACGATGGATATTCGTATGCCGGTTATGGACGGATTTGAAGCGACGAAACAGATCATGCAGACCGCGCCAACCCCAATTTTGGTGATTAGTGCATCTGTGGGTAAAGATGATCTCAATATTGCGTTTAATGCTATTCGTGCCGGAGCACTGGACATCGTCGAAAAACCCAAAGGTAATCTGGCGATGGATTACGAATACATCGGGCGCGATTTGATCAAAAAAGTTAAGATCCTTTCCGGAGTCAAAGTATTTCATCATATCGGCGGCGCAAAAAACAAATCGTCGGACGCGAAATCTAGTGATAAAACCGACACATCATCTGTTCGCCAGCCGCGCGTGCCTGCCCCGGCTGCGGAAGTGCCGTCAGTCAAAGAAACACTCTGGCGCGAACCTTTAACGCCCAAGAGCGTATATCCGAAACTATTGAGTCCCGTAAAAACACCCGAGGTGATAGCTATCGCTTCATCGACGGGCGGGCCATCGGCGTTACTCAAATTGCTCAAAACCCTCCCGGCAGGGTTTCCGGTTCCTGTAGTTATTGTCCAGCATATCTGTGAAGGATTCGGGCAAGGATTTGTCGAATGGCTCAATAAAGAGTGCGGTATGAATGTAAAAACGGCGGATCGCGGTGAAGAATTACAACCGGGAACGATTTATGTTGCCCCGGACGGATACCACCTTTTTATTGATTCAGGCAAAATCGTTCGTCTCAGCAAATCCATGCCAGTGAACGGTCTCCGCCCCAATGCAACCCTGATGATGGAATCGGTTGCTAAAGTTTTTGGTGCAGCTTCGATCGGTATCGTTCTGACTGGCATGGGACGTGATGGCGCCGATGGAGCCAAAGCCATCAAAGAAGCCGGAGGTTTTACCATGGCACAAAATGCCGAATCTTGTGTTGTATTTGGTATGCCCAAAGAAACGATTGAGTTGGGTGTTGTAGATAAAATTTTACCCCCTGAAAAAATGACAGCCGAGCTGATGGCTTTTTTCAAATTATATCAAACGGCTAACGCGTAAGAGGTAGTTGTGGCTAAAGAAAAAATATTGGTTGTAGATGACAGCGCGACGCAGCTCATCATGTATAAAATGGCGCTGAGCAAAGCGGGATATCTCGTCATCTCCGCCAAAAACGGCGTCGAAGGCATGCACATGGTGGAGACGGAAAATCCCGATCTGATCGTGAGTGACATCATCATGCCGGAACTCAACGGATATCAATTCTGCCGATTGGTCAAAGACGATCCTTCCCGTGCGCACATTCCGATTATTTTGCTCACAAGTCTCGGTCAGCAGCAGGATCGCTTCTGGGGTATTGAAGCCGGCGCCAACGCGTTTGTTACCAAAGCAACGGATACGACAGCGCTGCTGCAAGCGGTAGAGGAATTAATCAAAACGATCGCAAAGCCTTCAACCATAGATTATGCGGACAAAGAAGATGAAAAATATTCGATTCAATCGCCGGAGAACCCGGAAGAGAGTATCAAATCCAAACTGAATCGCATCTTAGAGAAACTTCTTTATGAGACGACGGTATCTAACCGAATGCGCGACTTGTCGCGGTATGCTTACAATCGTCAGGAAATGATTACGCGCTGTTTTGATCTCTTTCGACAGATCGTCGAATATCATGCATCTGCACTCACGCTTTTTGAGAAAGACACGCTGCATTTGACGATTGATATTCAAAAAGACATCGCCGATAATTTTTTGGATAAAGCCATCGCATCGGTATTGCAGCAAGATTTTAATCCCAACGAAGTGCGTATGGGGCTTATCAAAAATACCCAGAAAGACATTTTTGGTGAAACCCACCTTAAGCCGGAAGGCGCACAAGACGTCCAATCCGTGCTGGTTGTGCCTTTACGGGATGAAACGGATGTAGTCGGTTCCTTGGCTGTTTTTACATCGGATACTTTTGCGTACAACAAAGATATTTACCGACTCATTCAGCTGATCGCGCGTGAACTGACATTGACGATCAAATATATTTGGAAATTGGAAGAACTCGAAAATATCAAACGTAATTTTACATCGACGATCGTCAATGATCTGCGAAGCCCGATCATCGCCAATCAGAGCTTTGCCGAAGCGCTGTTTAACGAATACGTCGATCCGATCACCGAAGATCAGAGAGAAATCCTGTCCAACGTCATTGCGAATAATAAAAAATTACTGACGTTCATCAACGACATCATTGACATTTCGAAAATTGAATCCGGCAAACTGGAAATTTTCCCGGAACACAATAATGTGCATACGATCATCGAAGACGCCATAAAAAACATGTCTGTTTTGGCTTCCCAAAAAGAAATTTTACTTATCAATGAATTTGAAAATACGGATTACAAGGCGTATTTTGACGGCGAAAAAATATTACAGGTATTCAATAACCTGATTTCCAATGCTATCAAATTTACCTCCACCGGCGGAGCAGTAATGATCGGAGCACAACCGGTGCCTGATGGCGTACAGTTTATGGTTAAAGATACAGGAATCGGCATCCCTGAAGAAGACTTGCCGCATATCTTTGAAAAATACAAACGAACCGGCGGTGTGTTTTCCAGCGATGATCATGCCGGCGGCGGCGGTATCGGGTTGGGACTTGCCATTTGTAAATCCATCATCGAAGCGCATAAGGGCCGCATTTGGGCCGAAAGTGCGGTCGGTGAAGGTACCACATTTTATTTCACCGTATTAACACCGGAACAATCATAACGTATGCTCGACGATATTTTTACACCGTCCGACGAACAAGACGTCACGTTGACCGATGAGGAACGCGTCCGCATTGAGGGGATATTATCCAAACTGGTGACGGAAAGCGCGCAGCAAGGCGTGAGTATCGTGGCGTTGAAAAATCACAAAATATCTAAACCTATTTTGTTTAAACTGGCTAAAGACGGTAATAGTAATGCCAGCTATGTTTTATCAGAACTCAATTTGCGCGGCATTCTGGAGGAAGCCAAAAATCCCGATACGCGCGAAGAAGTGGCTACGGAAATGCTGGCGCGGCTTGTCGTTTGCCCGGTGCCGTCCATTCGCCGGCGGGCCATTCATCTTTTATTGAAAATCAATCCTGAAAAGTTTTCCGAAGTCATCAATGAACGCAATCTGTCACCCAATCTGAAAAATGAAATTTTTTCGGATGTGATTGCGGATGAAGAAGCCGGATTGCGCATCATGCTTCGTATGCTCAAAAATCCCGGAACGCCTCAGGACATCAAAGATAAAGTGATTGCTAAAATCGGTCGTATACGAAAAATGATCGAAGAAAACAGCGCACAGATCATTGACTGGAATCATCGTATCGAAGATCTTGAAAAAAGAAAACGTATCAAATTTCACATGGTCGAAAAATATTACGCCGAAGTTCAGCAATCTCTGGACGAATTCAAAAATCTTCCCAATTTTGTCATGGATCTCAAGTTTGATGTGGATTTGGCTTTTGAAAATCTTAAACACACGATCAAGGAATGAAATCGGTCGTATCATCCGAGGGGCAACCGTCACTATCTTTTGTTGAAGAGTCATCCGTTTTTTCCGTTTGGCCGCATGCGACATATCTTCTGATTTATTTTATGGTGGCTTTTTTAGGTATTGCTTTGGAGCCCAGTCGTGAGGGTGTCGGCACGCACCGCCAATTGGGGTTACCGCCATGCGGATTTCTAACTATTACCGGTTATCCTTGCCCTTCGTGCGGGTTGACTACGTCTGTAAGTTTGGGCATGCACGGGCATTGGTTGGATGCGCTTCGTGTACAACCATTTGGCGTTTATTTATTCGTTTTGATGTCTTTGGTGGCCATTCTGTCTCTCGTAGGTATTTTGAAAAAGATTCCTTTTTCAAAATACATTCAATCCCATACCGGGGAAAAACTGCAAATAATCACGGCTTTTGTTTTTTTGATAAGCTGGGTTTATAAAATTTTGATTATGAACTAATAGAAAGACTTGAAGATGAAACTTCACACCAAAATCATGACCGGACTTGGTATCGGGTTACTTGCAGGAATTATTACCAATCAGATCATCGGACCTGAAGCCGCCAATCATCCCGACTTGCAATGGTTTATCACCAATATCACCGATCCGGTCGGGCAAATATTTTTACGTCTTCTTTTTATGGTGGTGGTGCCGTTGGTATTTGCATCACTGGCTTTGGGAGTAGCCAACCTCGGTAATTTGGAAACATTGGGGCGAATCGGTGTTCGGACAATTTTGTATTTTATGTTATTGACAGCCGCCGCTGCCGTGGTTGGTCTTTTGCTTGTTCAGATTTTTCATCCGGGTAAAAGTTTTGATCCAGAGATGCAAAAAACGTTGATGGCGCAATACGGTTCATCGACCAGTGAGGTTATCGGCAAAAGCAAAGACATTAGTTTTTCGGTGATGACGTTTGTGGATATGCTATTGCCGCGTAATATGATGCAAGCCGTGGTGACGATGCAAATGTTGCCGATTATCGTATTGGCGCTGCTTTTTGGTGTGATGATGACGCGAATGAAAAACAATCACATGGATTCTGTAAAAAATATTCTCGAGGCTGTCAACGAATTTGCCGTCGGTGTGGTTGATTTAGCCATGCGGTTTGCTCCGATTGCCGTGCCATGCCTTGTGTTTAGCGTTTCAGCACGATTCGGTGTGAGCGTCCTCAAACCGTTGGGTTTTTATGTTATACTCGTATTTGCCGGATATATCCTGCATTTATTTGGAGTCTATTCGTTGGTGCTTCGCCTGATGGCAGGGATCAATCCTTTACGTTTTTTTCAAGCAGTAAAACCCGTGATGGTCACGGCATTTTCGACCAGCTCAAGCAATGCGACATTACCTACCACCATTCGCGTAACGGAAGAAGAACTTAAAATTTCGCCCAATATTTGCGGTTTTGTATTACCATTGGGCGCAACCACTAATATGAACGGTACCGCGTTGTATGAAGGGCTGACGGTTTTGTTTTTAGCGGAAATTTTCGGCGTGGATCTGACGCTCGGACAACAAGCCTTCGTTGTTGTGATGACGGTTCTTACCGCGATAGGTACCGCGGGTATTCCCGGCGGCTCACTGCCGATGATTGTTTTAGTTTTACAATCGGTCAATGTCCCTGCGGAAGGTATCGGTATTATTCTCGGAGTTGATCGTATATTGGATATGGGACGGACAGTGCTCAATGTAACCGGCGACATTACGGCGGCAGCATATATTGCCAAAACACAAGGCGAACCCGCGCAATTTAACGAAGCTTAAGTTGCTTTTTTGAAGAAGATGAAGTATTATACTGATGTAACGAATCCGTACACAGAAAGGTTTTATATGAATAAAAATATCAAAATCATCGCCGGTGTTTTACTGGTCGGCGGGACGCTGGTTTTTCTGGCGGTCTCGGGCTTCGATGAAGGAAAATCGTATTATAAGTTTGTGGATGAAGTTCAAGCAATGGGCGAAGATGCCTATACTAAAAAGCTGAAAGTTCACGGCAATGTCGTGGATGGCAGTATTCGCAAAAATGGTTCGCAACTCGAATTTGTCATTACTCGCAATGGCGCAACGATGCCGGTCAAATATATCGGAAAAGATCCTGTTCCGGATACTTTCAAGGACGGATGCGAAGCCGTGATTGACGGACGCTACAAAAAAGACGGCACGTTCGAAGGAACACAGATACAAGCTAAATGCGCTTCAAAATACGAAACGGATTACAACGATCTCAAAAAGGGAAGTTAATTCCTCAAAGCGTTTTTCAACAAAAGATCATTCATCGCGAATGATCTTTTTTTATTTCAAGGATATGGGATGACCAAATCAGTGTACACGGGGTTATTGATTTTGATTCTGTTTGTGATGGCCGTGTCATGGGACGGGCGTCGCGAAAAGATGGCGCCGTTGTCCAAATCGGCGGCGCTCAGTATTAAACGTGTAAGTACAGGTTTGGCCACGGTTGGTGCGGATTCAGCCAATATCGGCGCATGGGTTGAACACCGTTTGGAAGGTAGTACGAATGCGAATGCATTGTATCAGGGGTTTATCGCGTTTCACTTTGACGAAATGGACACGATGCTGACCGTCCACAGTCCTGCAGGCCGGACCAATGCCGGTATATTTTCAGGGGATAAATCTACCTTTAGCAAAACAGGTTATACGGCATCTTTGCAAACGGGCCTTTCGGAAGAACGTTATACGGTGTCAACACAACCCATTACCAATTTTTCTAAAATAAAACTTACGCAAATCCTCACCGCGCCCAAAAATAACGAACGCATCGTTTATCTCGATTTTATTTTTGAATTTGCACCCAAAGATTCACTAACCGATCCGCGTCAATATTCTAATTTTCGTTTTCTAATGGGATATGATGGCGATATCGGTACGACCACCGGCGGTATGAATAATGATAGCACAGGTTATTATGGCGGTAATCAAACCGGTTTGGCGTATATCTACGATGCCGTGCTTTCTTTGTACAGCGGGGTTGCTCTGCACGAAAAAAGTGTATCCGATAGCGCAGGCAATTTTGGTTTATGGCACCAGACGGTTAATGCAAATGAATTTTCTACAGTCAAGCTCGATACATTGATGCATGAAATGATGATGCATCCGTCGTGGAATTCGACCGTTCAAAATACCGATGCGATGGTGTACTGGACATTGAACCGAGGAACGATCGTGCCGGATGACTTCGTGCCATATACAGATACGATACGTTTTACGTTGGTCAACGGGTTATCTAAAAACACCGTCATAGAAGCTTCCAAAGGAATTCATGTGCCGGATGTATTGCCTCCGGGCGAGCCGTCATCACCCTTACCGACTACTTTTGTATTGTTCAATAATTCGCCGAATCCCTTTAATCCCTCGACAACGATACGATTTTATATTCCTGAACCGATGTTTGTAAGGCTCACGGTTTATAATTTATTAGGTCAAAAAGTGCGCACGCTCATAGCCCGTGCAGTCGAATCCGGTATAGGCCAAGTTGTATGGGACGCCCGTAATGATGTTGGGCAAACTGTCGCCGCCGGTGTATATCTGTATAGAATGGAAACGCCGCAAGGAATTATTACCCGTCGCATGCTGCTGCTGAAATAAATTTCCTAGCATGAAAATCCAAACCAAATTATCGGTTTTGCTTGCCGCCGTATTGATTTTTTTAGTCAGTGCAGTGGCTGTTTTTCAGTACGTGGATGGTCAGCGCATCGAACAACTCTATCGTCGCGAAATAACAGAGCGAAGCATCGTTTTTGATCAAATCGTTTCGCTCAATAATAAATCACTGGAACTTTTCGTGTCGGATTATTCCAATTGGGATGATATGATCACGTTTATTCATAAACCGGATTCCGTGTGGGCCGAAAGTAATATTGATGCGGTTTTAAGTAAATTTAATGTTCAACTCTCCTGGTTGTGCGATCGTTCGTTTAACGTCGTTTACACGACGCACATAAATTATACCGAAAATAATGAGCTGATACGTACGGTGACACGTGATTTTCAAAAATCAGCCAACTCCGGTTTGTTCAAACATTTTTATGTTTTGATAGATGATACGATATTGGAAATCCGTACGGCGCCGGTACAACCGAGCATGGATGTACATCGCACCACGGAACCAGCGGGGTACTTATTTGTAGGACGGGTATGGAACGATCGCTATGTGAAAGAATTGGCCGATGCGACACAAAGTGATATGTATATAAGTATATCCGAATCCTCTCTTTTAAATGATCGTGTGCTCCCGAGAGATACGATCGTCGTAACGCGCGCATTTAAGAATTTATCGGAAAAAACTATCGGATGGGTGAGTTCCATACAAAAAGCGGAGGAATTTACCGAGCTGGACCGCCAGGCCAATTTGCAGTTTATACTGCTTGTCGTATTCAGTACGGTTTTATTTCTGCCTCTTTTTTTGCTGTTAACCGTATGGGTAGGCCGTCCTTTAAAAATAATTTCTGACGGTCTGACGGATGAAAATGCGGATAAGCTGCACGCTTTGAAAGACGAATCATCAGAGTTTGGCACTATCACGCGGCTTATTTTGCGGGCGAATGAACAAAAAATATTGTTGGTAAAAGAAGTGCAGACTCGTACGGAAGCGGAGCAGGCGCTGCGTAGATCGGAACGCGATTATCGTGAGCTCTTTGAAAATGCGCATGATGCCATACTCATTATTGATCCGGTTCAGTTTGATGTATTACAGGCCAATCGTGAAGCGGCGCGGTTATACGGTTACGCGCAAGACGAATTTATGAGTTTGCCTTTGATAAAACTATGGCCGTCATGTTCTCCGGAGCTTGTGGAAGATATCATGCAAGGGCGGTTCCCGTCGTATTATGAGACAAAACATCTTCGACGTGATCAATCCGAACTGGTTGTAGAGATCAATGCGGGCATTGCTCAATACCGTAATCAAAAAGTGGTTGTAGCGATTAGTCGCGACGTAACCGTAAAAAAACTTTTTGAAGAAGTGAGCATGTCGCACCAGATCCTCAACCGCATCGGTAATATGATCATCGTGTTCAATAATAAAGGGGAATGTATTTATGCGAATGCAGCGACCAAGCATGTATTAGAATATGAACCGGTAGAATTACTTGGTGACGGATGGTGGCAGATAACCCGAAAAGATGCGGAAGAAAGAATACAAGCTAAAGCGCTCAAAGCACGCAAGGCGAGCGGGGATATTCTGGTCAATGAAACGCCGTATTTGGAAACGTATTACAAAAAAAACGGTTCTATGGTGTGGATCGAATGGCACGATACCTGGGATCCGGGTCAAATGTTTATTCGTATAGCCTATGATGTTACAGACAGAGTTCGAGCTGACCATGCACAAAATCAGGTCGAAATGCAACGGGTACGCATGGCCACCGTGGTCGAGACACAGGAGGAAGAACGCAAACGCATTTCGCGAGAACTGCATGACAGTGTGGGTCAGCAACTTTCGGCGATCAAACGTAATATAGAAATAATTAAGCAACGGTTTACGGCATCCACGGAGAATGCCTTGTCCTGCGATCACTTGCTGTCAATGGTGGATACAAGCTTACGGGAAATCAAACTGATTTCCTATAATCTGTTACCGCGCGTACTGGACGAATTAGGTTTGATTTCTGCATTAGATACATTGTGTCGCACTCAGTTTGGTGCGCAGGGTATTCATGTCTATTTTCAAACATTCGATGTAGATCAGCGTCTTCCGCAGGACATAGAGCTACCGATATATCGTGTCGTGCAGGAGGCGTTTCAAAATATTACAAAACATGCTAAGGCCACACAGGTCACCCTCCAATTGATCGGATACGATGATCATGTTGTTGTTACGATCGAGGATAACGGAATAGGGTTCGACCTTGCTTCAATGAATGAAATAAAAAAAGCGCCGTTTGGCATGGGTTTACCGGGAATGCGCGAGCGTATTGAATTTTTGAGCGGAAAAATAGATATTGATTCGTCACCGGGTAACGGTACATCCGTCGTTATTGAGGTGCCATTTAAAAAAAATGAAGTGTAATAGTGTCATATGGAAAAAACGGACGTATTGATTGCCGATGATCATCCGATGGTGCGCGAAGGGTTGCGTTCATTGCTTGAAACTGAAAAAGGTTTTAATGTTGTGGCCGAAGCCGGAGACGGAGAAGAGGCGCTGAAGTATATGGAGCGCCATAAGCCGATGATGGCCATTTTGGATATTTCAATGCCCAAATTAAATGGTATTGATACGGCCCGTCAGATATTAAAACGATGGCCGAAAACCCGCGTGGTAATGTTGACCATGCATCATGACGAAGCGTTTCTTGTAAAGGTGATGGAAATAGGTGTTCAAGGGTATTTGCTCAAAGATGCAGCCGGCGATGAAATACTACGGGCTCTCAAGCGGATCGCGGAAGGGGAAAAGTATTTTAGTCAAAGTGCTATGGAAGCGATAGGCCGTCATATTTCAAAAAAGAATGACCCTAATGTTTTGGCTGATAAAGAAGCCGCAGAACGCTTAACAAAGCGTGAGTTGCAAATTCTGAGCTTTATTGCTGAGGGTATGAGTACGCCGGAGATTGCCAAAAAATTATACCTCAGCCCGCGAACTGTGGATACACATCGTGCCAATATAATGCACAAACTAAATATTCATCAAGCTACAGGATTAGTTCGGTTTGCATTAGAAAACAGACTTTTTGCAAGCGATAAAACTAAGTAAAATCACCTAAGTCAAAACTCTACATAAATTACTTCTCTCTACGTATTGTTAAAGCCACCCATTCTATAGTATATAGCGCCTGATATATTACAAGTTGTAAACTATTTGGATGGAGTGTAAGTTGGATCGCAATTATAAAAATCTGATTTTTGTCATTTTATTCTTTTTGCTGTTTCAGACGAAAACCGGTTTTGCAAATGTTACAGTAAATTCTGCAAGTGTTACCCCTACAGGTTCCAATCAAAACGGGCAATATACGATAGCCTTTGCTACAGGCAATGGCACGACAAACTTGATCGCGGGTACAAGTCAGATCATCATTACTTTTAACGCATCAACCTATGTACCGGCCTCCATATCGGCCTCGTTAGTTACGGTCAATAGCACACAAGCGACGAATGTCACCGTTTCCGGCCAAGTCGTTACGATTACGACACCGGTAGCTATTGCCAAAAATGGCGGTACGGGTACGGTTGTTATTTCCTCTTCTGCTGGTATACTTAATCCTGCTACGGCGGGTTCCTATACGGTTACGGTACACACATCCGCTGAAACCACACCGGTAACCTCACCGTCTTATTCGATCACGGCCTCATCTTCTACGGTTACTTCCGGTTCTGTTACACCTAACCCTTCTGTTGAAAATGTCGCTGCAGCTTATACAATTGCTTTTAGCGTAGGTTCAGGAGGGCGATTAACTACAAGTTCGACCGTAAGTATTAAATTTCCCGTCGGAACGATAGTTCCTGCCGGTTCGATTTCAGGCGTTACATTAAACAATACCTCAGCCACCGCCAGCGGTTCAGGCCAAGTCGTAACGATCAATGTACCTCTGGAAGTTTCCAATAGCGGCGCGGTAAGCGTTTATTTCTCAAGCGGATCGGGTCTTGTAAACCCCAATGCAGGTACGTATGAAGATTCGATAAAAACATCCTCAGAAAACACCTACGTCGCAACGGCATCGTATGGTACAACATCTTCGGCGGGTTTGTCCATCTCAGCGGTGACATTGGGAAATAATATCGCTAACGCAACATCCGCCTACACCATAGATTTTGTATTGAGCGCAACGGGTGCGCTTTCGACTTCAGATAGCGTGGTAATGGTTTTCGATTCATCAACAGTTTTTCCAAGCTCTATAGCCAATAATGCAATCACGATTTCCGCAGGAGGGTTCAGCGATTTTGTAACGGGAAGTACGGTCAGTAAACAAACGGCATCCGGTCAAACGCGCTTGGCTATGCGTATGCCGGTTTCCGCAGCTAATTCAGCCTCAGTTAGTGTTCAGATCGCTTTATCAACGAATATTCAAAATCCGGCCGTATCCGGCAATTATCAACTATCCGTTAAAACGCTCAATAGTGGTGGCGCTACGATTGATAATGCGCAGGCTTCGAATTCGTATAACATTGCTGCCGCAACGACATCGGTATCTTCATCATCGGTTTCGTTAAGTAATACGACGGCGGCACAGACGAATGTGTCATACACGCTTGGATTTACTCTTGGTAGTTATGGCCGCATGTTATCGGGCTCAAGTGTATTTAATGTAAAATTTCCATCAGGAACCGGATACGGCACGTTAACGGGGACAGTGAATGGTACATCCGCATTTACTCCCACGCGAAGCGGTGATACGGTGAGTGTTATTTTGCCTTCAACTGTTTCTCTTAGCAATAGTGCTTCCGTTACATTGGTTATCGGGGGTATAACCAATCCGGCTAATGGTTCATATACGGTTTCGCTTGCTACGGCCGTAGAAGCATCGTACGTCGTTTCACAATCTTTTACGATCGGCGGTACGGCCGTCACGATATCATCCGTGACATTAGGAAACAGTGGTGTGAATCAAACATCGGCTTATACGATTAACTGTACCGGTGTAAGTAATCTTAACACCGGTGACATTGTTCGCGTGACTTTTCCGGAAGGCACAACCGTTCCTTCGTCCATAGCTGCAGCTAATGTTACTTTTACCGGCGGCACAGGTCAGACCGTTACGTCGGTTGCGACCAATACCGCATCACGATTTGTGGATATTACAGTAGGATCTAATAATAAATCGTTCGCGGCGATAGTATTTGCATCCGGCGCCGGTTTAGTCAATCCTTCTGTGCCGTCAGCTACCTTTTATAAAGTCAATGTCGTAACGACCACTAATACGCAACCGGCCACCTCGCCGGCATATACCGTTTCGTCCAATACTACCAGCGTCACGGCCGATACTGTGATCGTAACGTCGAATGTGGTCAGTCAGGCCAATGCGATCTATGAAGTTTATTTTACGACGGGAGCTTTCGGAAAATTAGCGGGTGGAACAAGCGCCGGATCCGACTCGATTCGAATTCGATTTACTTCCGGAGGCGTTGTAGTTCCTTCGTCTATTACAGCCGCTAATGTTACCATTAACGGCGTCAGTTCAACCGGTGTACGTGTTGTTACTTCAGGAGCCAATGGGGAAGTAAAAATCGAGATGCCTAGCGGCGCATCGGTTCCTGCAAGCACTCAATCGAAAGTTACGTTTAGCGCTTCCGCAGGACTTACCAATGGTGGTTCGGCAGGGTCATATCAGGTTCAGGTTGCAACCGATGCAGAAAATACGCTTTCGACTAAAACATCCAATATGGTTTTTGCTGCTAGTTCGGCATTGGCCGTTACACAGGTGACACCTTCACCTTCCACGATCAACGCCACGGCGGCTTATACGATCAAGTTTACGACGGGTTCATCCGGTGCATTGGCCGTCAACGATTCGATTCTGATTACATTTCCGTCCAATACATATCTGCCGGGTACTATTTCATCTTCGCTTATTACAGTTAATGGTAATCAATTAGCCGTCTCGGCGGTAGGTTCCAATAACGTGTTAAGAATTCGCAACCCTGTAACGATCAATAATGTAGCTAATGTCACTATTGCTATAAGTTCAAGTGCCGGCATTCTCAATCCGACCGGGGTTTCGACATCATATTCGTTGACGGTTACAACAAAAACCTCCGGTGGTACGGTGGTTGAAGGCCCCACAACTTCACCACAATATACCACGACGGCCACTTCCACTACGATCACCACGCCATCGGTTACGTTGAGTTCAAGTACACCATCGGCATCATCAAATTATACAATCGCATTCAATACAGGTACTAACGGACGCCTTCGTTCTACGACGGACTCTGTTTCGATAGTTTTTCCCTCGGGAAGTACCGTCCCTGCATCTCCGACAGTAACTATCAATACAGTAAGTGCCTCGGCTTATGGCGTGGGTTTAAAAGTGACTGCAGCTATACCGGCTTCCGTTTCGATCGGAAACTCCGGTTCGGCTAGCGTTGTGATCAACGGGATTACAAATCCTACGGCGGGAAACTACACGTTGTCAGCTTATACTACAGTAGAAAGCGGCTCTATCACCAGTCCGTCATACACGATCAATAATGCTCCGCTATTGACCGGTGTTTCGTTAGCTTTTACACCCAATACGGATACGGTCAATATGGCCGGAGGGGACTCGATTTATTTTACTACAGGGACGGGAGGTGCGCTTACGAGCGGGTCGAGCACAATAACCGTTGTATTTCCAAACAATACAGTCATACCGGCTTCGATCACGGCTTCTAATGTGACGGTCAACGGCGTTGCAGCTTCGATCGTTACGACGAATAGTGGTACGCGTACGGTAACAGTGACATCGCCGACCAATGTTAATGCGAGCACCAATGTTACCTTGTTTTTTGCAACGGCTTGCGGCATTATCAATCCCTCAGTAGCAGGTACGTATGCCGTGCAAGTGTCCACGACGCCGCAACCCAATTTGACGACAAGTTCCAATTATACGGTTAAAGCGGCGACAACGACCGTAACCAATTTTACGATGACATTGTCCCAATCCGGAACATCCGATGGACCCAATGAGTTTGGTCGTTATAATTATACTTTTAAAACCGGTTTACGGGGTAAACTATTATCCGGGACGAGTACGATATCGCTGCTTTTGCCTTACGATGCGACGTTTACTACGGGTACACCTACTGTAAGTACGGTTACGGTCAATGGTACCGCGGCAGCGGCTCTGCGTTTGGGTCTATCAACACTCAATGAAGATACTCTGGAGGTAACGGTACCGGCGTCAGTCACGATTGGGAACCAAACGTCAGTAACGGTGATTATTGATTCGACATCCGGCTTACGTAATGCATCAACAGCGAGCGCACTTACATACAAAGTGTTTACGAGTGTCGAAACGGGAGTTGTCGGCGGAGATGCAACATTGCCGGTTGAGTTGGCCTTTTTTGATGTGGTACAAAATGGTAACAAGGCTGTATTGAAATGGCGTACTGAAAGTGAAATCAATAACGCTTATTGGCTTGTTGAACGCGCCGAATGGAATTTTATTGAAAACGACGGCGATCTACCGGGCAAGACGTCTCATTTACAATATACGAGAGTGGCGGAAATAACGGGGCAGGGTACTAAAAATACCAGTACGGATTATATATTAAACGATGACAAGGTTGAAACTGGTAAAACATATGTGTATCGTTTGATGGATGTGTCTTACGATGGAGTTTTATCTATCCATCAGGAGAAAAAAATCATAATCGAAACACCCCAAGTGTTCGATGTGTTCCCCAACTATCCGAATCCGTTTAACCCGAGTACATTGATTCGCTTTCAAATCCCATCAGAGTCGCATGTCGTGGTGACTATTTATAATTTACTTGGACAAGAGGTGAAAGAACTGGTTAACAAGGATCTTCCGGCAGGAATGCATACAATGCAGTGGAATGGTACCAACAGTCGAAATAGTCTGGTGGCATCGGGCATATACTTATACCGCGTAACGGCAACAAGTTTGCAGAATAAATCCAAGTATTCGCGAACGCATCGCATGACACTATTAAAATAAAACGTAAAAACCGATGTACTACATCGGTTTTTTTATTTAAAGTTATTTTACTTTTACGCGATCCGGATGAGCTTTTATATAAGCTTTCCAGCTTGAAACGGAAGCGCGTGGAGCTTTGATTCGTTGAGCACGGCAAATAGCCAAACCTAGGGCATCGGATTCATCAAAACTCATTTCTTTAGTAATGCCCAGTACCATTTTAACCATGTATTGGACTTGTTCTTTAGAAGCGTTGCCGTTTCCGACGACGGCCATTTTCATATCTTTGGGGGAGTACTCGCTGATATGAACTGCTTTATGCAACGCGCCAAGCATGGCGGCAGCCCGCGCATGGCCTAGTTTTAATGCGGATTTTACATTTTTACTGTAAAACACGTTTTCTATGGCGCATTCGTTTGGCTTATAAGTATGCGCCAAATCAACGACATGGTCGTATATCAATTCAAGCTTACGAGCTAATGTCTCTTTCTCGGGAAGTTCAATCGTACCGCTTGCAACCCAATTGACTTTGTTACGCTCCCAGGTGATGATTCCAAACCCGGTGGTGTTGGTACCGGGATCAATGCCAAGTATGGTCATGATGTTTTTAAATAAACTTGCCGAATTTTGCCGAATGATCTGTTAATATCTATTACAAGCTTGGAGTGCGTTAGTTCAACGATAAAATTTGAGCCTATCTGATTGCCAATACCATCGTTAGTAATTTCGAAATAAATGATTGTGTTGTCCTCTACAACAAAACGAAACATCGAATCAAAATTTGCCGTTGTATCGGTCGGGTCTTCAAACATTACTCGAACGGTTAAATCGTCATTAAAAACAAATTTGGTTGATCCCGGTGCAGCAGGATTCTGAAATGTTAAGTTCCAATGACCAATTAATTCACGTTCCAATTTAGCATCCTGAGAGTCGACTAAATTCTCGCGACATGCTGTAGCAAATAAAACAATAAAGCATAAATATAAAATAAAACGATTAGCCATGTTTTCCCCTTTGGCGTTTTTCGGATAAAGCGACACAGTATGAAGTAAGCGCAGTATATATTTTAAGAATATCTTTGGAATGTTTTTGAATCGCTTTTTTGTGAAGACGAATGGTTTGTTTGTCACCGCGCATGGCCGGGCCAGTTAACGCAGCCGCTGCTCCATATTTGCTTATATTGGCTAACGTCTGTTGTTGAATAGGTAAAATAATTTTTTCTAAACCATTTGATTGAGGATAGATTTGCCGGAGAAGTTCGGTGGATGCATGTGATAAAGCAACTAAAAAGTTGGATGCGATGACGGCCGAGGCGTGATACGTTGCGCGATCTTTATCGGATATCATAATGGACTTTCCACCCAGTATTTGTACTATATGTTTGACGATATTCACCGGTTTGTTTTTTCCGTCGAGTGCAAAATATGTTTTAAATATTTCAGGCGATGCATCTATTCGTGCTACAAACGTTTGTAATGGATGCATTGCGGCTGTCCAAAACTTTACTTCTTTATTTTCAGAAGTTCGCTGATTCCAAATAGTTGCGCCATACATGCCGGACGTGTGGATAAGTAACACGGAATTATGGGTAAATCGAATCTGCATAACACGCTTTGCTGTCGCTTTAAGCTGCCGGTCGGGTACGGAAACTATAATGATATTACAAGTACGTAAATCTTCGATTTTATTACTGAATATTTTACAATTTATTTTTTTGGCCAAAACAGAAGCACTATGAGATGTAGCCGATACAACGCTTGATACCGGGATTTTATTCCCCGACAAAGCCAATGCAATAGATGAACCCACACGCCCGGCTCCTAAAATGCCGACGCGCCAGTTGTTTTTTTGCGATAGGTTCATTGAGGAAATTAGTGAGCATTATATAAAAAAACAATCTTGATTTACGAACAGGCATGGTTTACATTCGCATCATTCATCGGAGGCGTTTATTTATGTTCGATACCTATTCTTCGAAAGTTGAATTGGCTCAAAGTGATTTTAATGAAATTGCAGAACAGTATTTTCAGAACTATTTATCGTCATGGTGTGATCATAATAAAATAGACGACGCATCACGCAAGGCTATGGTAACCGTACTGTCGGATTATTCTAATTTCTTTTTTGATGCGTTAATGCAATCCACCATAGAGCAACATGCCGATAGGACCGAATTGAAAAATTAATATGTCCGGAAGCGTTATACATAATAAACACTATTCCCCGGAGGAAGCGCGAATCCTCTTACACGATATACGCGTCAAAATTAATACACTCGTTGCGCTCAAAAAGCATCTGGATGGGATCAATTATAATATCTACAAACATGAATATTTTGGGGGATTGGGTCCTAATGGGTCCAAGTTTCATCCGGAAGAACTCATGACGTTGGTTGACATACTACGATCGCTTGAAAAGCAGGGTATCATCATTAAGAGTATCGATGAAGGGCTTATTGATTTTCCTGCAATCCGAGCCAGTGGGGAAGAAGTGTATTTGTGCTGGAAATTAGGTGAAGAAGATATTTTTTATTGGCATACGATCCGCGATGGTTTTCAAGGGCGACGCCCGTTATCTGCTTTTTAATTTAACAAGTTTATCGCATCTACAAATTTACCCGTTCCTTTTGCCTTCGGGTCTAATCAAAGGTTTGGTATGGCGCGTGCCGGTTCGATAATACGCTCGTCCTCCGGAAAAGATATTTTTACGCGGCGAGATAAAGATTTTTTCGAATTTTTTGGGCAACTCGAATCGGTAGAAAATAAGTTTAACACCTATCTCACGCGGTTCAAATATCCCAAGCGTGAAAAATATCTTATTCGCAAAGCCTACGACTTTTCATCACTGGCTCACAAAGGACAATTGCGCAACGACGGGGCGCCCTATATCATCCATCCGATTCGTGTGGCGTCCATCCTTTTGCATGAATTGTCAGTTACTTCGGCGGACATGATTTGCTCTGCGCTTTTGCACGATGTGATCGAAGATTGTGGCATCACAGAAAATGAGATAAAAAATAATTTTAATGAGTCGGTAGCCTCGATGGTACGCACACTTACCAAAAATCCGAATCTCAGTAATGCTAAGCGCGTATATTTTGAAGCGATCATGCAGGCTGAAGATCACATACGCCTCGTAAAGCTTTGTGACCGCTTAGATAACCTTCGTTCACTACGGTTAATACGCAATAAAGCCAAAACAACCCGCTACATTAAAGAAACCGAAGGGCAATATCTGCCCATAGCGGCGGAGATCAGCCCGTATCTTTTTCGTGAATTACGATTTGAAATACAATATCAACGAACACGTTACCGATAAATACTCATATAAACGAATTTCACTAAATATGGAGTTGCAATGAAAGAACGCGCAGGACATCTCAGCATCAAAGGAAAACCTCTTACATGGTTAGGCGAAGAAATCAAAGCCGGGCAAAAGGCACCCGATTATAGAGTGCGTACGGGGTTTGGCCCCGAAGCAACCGTTACGTTAGCTGATTCCAAAGGTAAAATCCGAATTATCTCGGTCGCGCCTTCACTGGATACCGGTGTATGTGAAATGCAAGCCATTCGGTTTAACCAAGAAGTGGAAAAATTAGGCGCCGATATCGAAGTGCATCAGATCACGGTTGATTTGCCGCCGGCCATGACTCGCTTTTGTAATACCAAATTAAACGGCAACGTGAAGATCAAAACTTTTTCGGACTATGCGGAACGTTCGTTCGGTCAGGCGTATGGTTTTTTGATCAAAGAATGGCAAACGTTAGGGCGTGGTATCGTCATCATAGATAAAAACGATACCGTCGCGTATGTGGAGTATTGTCCAAAAATCGAAGAGTTGCCCAACTTTGATGCGGCGTTATCAGCGTTAAAAGGATTGTAATCATCTGTTAACATCATAAAAAAACCTCCGCTACAACGGAGGTTTTTTTATAGCCCTAATCACGCTTCAAATAATTAATTTTTAAATAAACCGTTAATAAACTCTTCGATAGTCCGTGGACGGGCGGGCGCTTCTTCTTGGATCAAAGGGGAAGATGTGGGGTTTGCTTTTGTTTCTACCATATCAATAGAAATAACCTCGTCGGGAATCCACTCCGGTTCTGTTTTCACAGGAGTACTGCGAAATGCACGACGTGTACTGAGCGATGAATTGAAAAACGATTCGATGGTATGGCTCGGTGGTGTTGCCGTCGTAGCGACGATATCCGTACCTAAAGGCTGCAAAAAATCCAGCATAGTAAGAATATCTTTACTGAAAAAGTCATTCGCCAAAGCCGGTGCGGTTTGTACTGACTTTTTAGTCGTACGTCGCATGGATGTAAATTGACTGAGGAGATGGGCTGCTATGCCGGTCTCTTCAAACGGTTTTGGTTTAGTATTCATTCCGTTCAACCTTCGAATTCTTTTTTGACTTTTTCAAACGCGTCCAACGGTGTCGTTTTACCTGAAATGCGCGCTTTGACCATCGCGATGGTTTCCTCATTATCGAGCAAAAAGGAGCAATGTTCGTAACCTTCGTTTTTACAGGTAATCTCAATGCAAGCCAGGGGCATATTGGATATGCGGGAAAAAATACCGGCAAAAAAACCGGCGTATAATGCGCACGACGTGTGAGGCTTTGAATCATGTGTTTGCGATTGCAACATTTCCACCCATAACGAATGGTATAAATCAACAAATAGAAAATCATCGCGACGTTTAAGTTCAAAATTGCCCCAGCCCAACGCTGCAAGGTGATTGGTAAAAAGGCGATGAAAATCCGGCATGGGGATTTCACGAATGGATTTCGCATCAGGGTGCATGGTCAACGCCAGCGTTTCAATTTTGGCGTAAACCGAGTTGCCCCATTGTACGCCGGTACGGTAGAGGGCATCCTGATCGTGCGCTGCATACAGGCGCGCGAAAGACTGTTGTAATGCCTTGAGGAAAACGGTATCAACGGCAAAACTCCGATTTGTGTTTTGAACGAAAATTTCAGCGCTCACGGGGGAAAAAGCCGTATAATTTTCCGGTAATGCAAATTCGTACGATGTAGTTTCCATAATTTCCGTTTGGTTACAGCAGTTAATTGGATACCGAGTTTAACCGCAATGGGGTTTCAGAAAATTGAATGGCGATTTCCGATGCTAAGCCTTGATAGGCCTGAAAAGCGGCGGATTGCGCTTCGATTTCCGTCAATACCGAAGTAATATTTTCGTGACCTGCAAAAAGCAAATTGATGACAGGGTCGCGCGGTATGGCCTGTTTAAAAACGATATCCTCTTCAAAAAAATCTCGTATTTGTTGTGCGACCATTTCGGAAGCCGGACTTTGATGATCATACATAGTCAGCAGGATACCCGCCATAGCAAGATCGGGATTATGTTCCTTTTTGATCGCGATGAGCTGACGCAGTAGCTGGGGTAAGGTACGCAGGCTGAGGGGTTCGCTCTGGACCGGTATGATGACATAGTCCGAAGCGGCGAGTGCGCCTGCGGAGACAAGGCCGATACCCGGAGGGCAATCAATAAGCACCGTATCGTAGTGCTGAGCGGCTTGTATGACCGCTTCGCGGAATAAACCGGTAGCCCGCGTAGCATCCTCGTAAAGTTCGATGTCGGAGCTGCGTGCAGAAATGCCGCAATCAATGACAGAAAGATTTTCGATCATAGAAGGTTGAGCTGCTTCGGCGATATCCATAGCGCCGCAGAAGACCTGATACAATCCGTTTCGCCCCTGATCCTGATCGCGACGCATATCGTAGTAGCGATCCAGACAAAACGAGATACCGCCTTGCGGATCCGCATCAATGATCAGTGTTTTTTTGTTTAACCGTGAAAAAGCTATGCCGAGGCTCAAGGCTGTCGTGGTTTTGCCGACACCACCTTTTTGACTGGCTATGCTGAAAATCTGGCCCATGTATAGATCAGAGGAGATGTTGATTGTGATACTGCGTTAATATATCGGCTTCAGTAAGACCGGCATTGATCTGCGTGCGAATATCTTCGATCACTTCGGTTGTACTGAGGGCAAACCGCCAGTGTTCAGGTGTATTGGATAAAAATGTGCTGCTGAGCGCGCGACCGGCGATACCTGAAAAAAGGGTTGAAAAAAAACCGGCAAAACTCGTCGAGGCATATATTTGTTTGTGTTCGTCCGACGGGCGCCATGGGTTTTTCAGATCAATGATGTAAAATTTATTCCCTTCCAGTATACGAAACTGGCCAACGCCCAAATAACTGAAATTAGAATTGAGATGCTCGACAAATTCGTCTTTTAGCAGCGCTTGAGGCTCTGATGCATGCTCACCGCCGGCCTGTGCCAATTGAGTTTTCAACCGTTCCAAAAAAGAATTGCCCCAATCAGCGCCAAACTGATAAAAGCGTTCACGTGTTTGATCAGGCGTTGAATTTTCAGAAAAAACGGAAAATAGAGCTTCAAAAAAATCATGATCGGCGATACCGATCCGTCGTGCCGTCGGCGTAAAAAAGTCCGAAAGAGCAATGGAGCCGGTAGCATGATCTATCTGCATGTGATTTCGTATGGCCGCTTCAATGGGATTCGTAGGCATGAGTTCGATTTATTACCCGATAATGTAAAACGCGTTAATGCGGCAAACTAATTGATTTTTCGATGGAAAGCAACGCGAAAATCTTTTGTATTTTTGAGTAAAATTAATATTTTAGAAAAAAGAAATCAATACATGCAAGACCTGTCAAACGAAAAAACTGTTCAAATGGTGAAGCGTGTGGCCAGTGTTGTGGTAACCGTCGTTATCATGATAGCTTTGCGCTATTCTACATTGATAACAGAATCGGATCCGGCCGTTTTTTCGGTGACATTGTTGGGTCTAATGCTCGTACTTTCATTTAATATCGGCAAATTACTTTCCAGACTTAACCTTCCGACATTAACCATTTACCTGATAACCGGGATCTTGTGCGGTCCGTTTGTGCTTGGATTCTTGAGTTCTGCTACTATTGATAACCTGAAGTTTATAGATACACTAGCGCTTGGATTGATTGCTTTTATCGCTGGGGGAGAACTCCGTGTTAAAGAGTTATTGAGATTAAAAAAAGTGCTTGTCAGTATTTCGTTAATGGAAACGTTGGTGGTCTTTATATTTTGTGCAGTTGGTTTTATCACAATTACCCCATTATTGCCTTTTACCCAATCTCAGACTTTTTTTTTGAATAGCCTCATTGCATTGATCATGGCCGCATTACTTGTGGCCAATTCCCCGGCTGTAACGATAGGAATCATCGGCGAATATAAAAGCAATGGAGTTTTGACGGAGACCATATTAGGTTCGGTTATTTTTAAAGATATTATTGTTATTGTCTTGTTTGCAACCGTTACAACCTTTGTAATGATTTCGCTCGATTCGACCGCGGAGTGGAGCATGATGGTTTTCATAAAGACGATAGGTTATGAAATCGGGATGTCAATCGTGGCCGGATTGGGTGTTGGATTTCTTGTGTATTTGTACATACGATTTATCGGAGAACAACCCGTTTTATTTGTAATCGGCGCGGCATTTATGTCTTACGAAATAGCGCGCCAATTTCATTTAGAAGTACTTTTGGTCGGTGTGAGTGCAGGTTTTGCGGTTCAAAATTTTACCAAACAAGGGGAAGCATTAGTCGAGCATGTGGAGGAAAGCCTCCCAATCGTTTATCCGATTTTTTTTGCCATCGCAGGAGCGAAGATTAATTTGCCGTTAATGCTTGAATTGTGGTATCTTGCATTGTTTTTGACCGTGATCCGAGTTTTGGGAATTTATGTTGGCGTACGAAAAGGTGCACGCCTGGCATCAGCTCCCGAATCGGTTCAAAAATACGCATGGATGGGTTTTGTTTCACAGGCAGGTGTGGCCTTAGGATTAGCGACAATAGTTAATAACAAATTTCCGGAGTGGGGAGGTTATTTGCAGACAATTCTGTTGTCGGTTATTGGAATAAATCAACTGGTAGGCCCGATCTTACTACAAAGAGCGCTTGATAAAGCCGGAGAAATAAGTAAACCAATTCCTCAAAGCTCTATTTTAAATTAATAGAAGTAAAGATCGTTATAAATTATTATGGCTAAATTTGTCGTTCATATCGCTAAAGAATATTTGAAATTCAGCGCTGCACATTTTACTATTTTCAGTGACCATGCGTTGGAGATGCTTCACGGGCATAATTACTATGTAAGCCTGGATGTTGAATTTCGGGACAGCGCTAACGGAATCACAATAGATTTTAAACATCTTAAGAAAATCATGGAAGCCTTATGTGACGAATTAGATGAAAAGGTTCTATTGCCATCGGAATCGCCGTATCTAAAGATTGAAAAAAGAACTGACAATTTTTATGTTGTTTTTCACGGTGAAGGATTTAGAAAAGAGTATCAATTTCCGTGCGAAGATGTAGAAATTCTGCCGGTGAATAATATCAGCTCTGAAATGCTTGCAAAACAATTGTGTGAATCGTTTTGTGAAAAACTAATGCAAACATGGCATCAACTTAAACCCGGTCGTGAAATCCCTGAGACATTAATCGCAATACATGTCGGTGTCGAAGAAACACGAGGCCAAGCCGTCAAATACATTTGGGAGTATTGATTGTTAATGGGAAAATTGGATCTTAGAGAATTTGAAAAGACCATATCCGTTCGAACGCTTACGCTTGAGGATTTCGATAAAGTTACCGAATTACAGTTGCGCTGTTTTCCGGGAATGAAACCTTGGTCCTTGGATCAATTTGAAAGTCAAATTCGTATTTTTTCAGATGGTCAGATATGCGTAGAATATCGTGGCGTATTGGTGGCCTCTTCATCGAGCCTCATACTTGATTTTGATCCATACAAGAACTGGCACAGCTGGAAAGAAATTTCAGACAACGGTTATATTCGAAATCATATGATGACCGGCAACACTCTGTATGGCATCGAGATTATGGTCGATCCGGAATATCGCGGACTTCGCCTTGCGCGTCGGTTGTATGAGGCGCGAAAAGCGATCGCACGAAAGTACAACTTAAGAAGCATTATTCTCGGAGGTAGAATTCCCGGTTATGATAAATATGCTGACCAGATGGATGCCAAGACGTATGTAGAAAAAGTCACGAATAAGGTACTTGTAGATCCGGTTTTGACCACCCAAATTGCAAACGGATTTGTTATAAAACGCATCATTCCTAACTACTTAATGGCGGACACCGAATCCAGAGGTTATGCTACGTTTCTAGAATGGGTCAATCTTGACTATAAACCCGATTTTACATTTGATGCGAAAAAGGAAATTGTTCGTATATCGGCAGTGCAATATCAAATGCGAAATATTAACGATTTTGATGATTTTGCCAAACAATGCGAATATTTTGTTGATGTTGCATCGGATTACCGGTCCGACTTCATTTTGTTTCCTGAAATGTTCACAATGCAATTACTTACATTTTTGCCCAATCTTCGTCCTGGGCTAGCCGTTAGAAAGTTGGCTGAGTATACTCCTAAGTACCTTGAGTTATTTAATCATCTATCCGTCAAATATAACATAAATATTATTGCAGGTTCTCACTTCACCGTCGAAAATGAAGATTTGTTTAATATCGCTTATTTATTCCGACGTGACGGTACCATCGGTAAGCAATATAAGCTCCATATTACGCCTAATGAGCGAAAATGGTGGGGTGTCAAACCAGGGAATGTACTTGAAGTTTTCGATACCGATTGCGGCAAAATTTCTATACAAATATGTTATGATATTGAGTTTCCTGAATTAACACGAATAGCTGTTGAAAAAGGAGCTCAGATTGTTTTAGTACCGTTTTGTACCGATGAAAGATATGCATATTTACGTGTGCGTTATTGCGCCCAAGCAAGATGTGTCGAAAATCAGATATATGCCGTTATTGCAGGTAGCGTGGGTAATCTGCCGCATGTAGAAAATCTGGATATCCACTATGCCCAGTCGGCTATTTTTACTCCGTCGGACATTCCATTTACGCGCGACGCGATACAAGCCGAAGCTACCCCAAATATTGAGACAGTCATAATTGATGAGATAAATTTAGCCACGTTGCAGAAAAACAGACAATCGGGAAGCGTTTTGAATTGGAATGATCGTCGCACGGACTTGTTCAATGTGAGTTATCAAGGGGCTTAGAATTTTAAAAAATTATACTTATATTTAAATTAACTATGCAGTAACATAGAGGAATTCATGAAATCCAAGTCGGTCAAGAAAAACAAACCCACGGTAAAAAGGAATAGTGTAAAATCACAGCCAAAGATGAACGAATCAAAGAGCTCTCTATCCTATCGCGCGCTGGGCTTGACGCCCGACGATTTGCTGCGCATGTACCGGTTGATGAAACTGACACGCCAGTTTGATCAGGGCATCATACGTCTGTACCGTCAGAATAAAATGATCGGCGGTGCTTATAGCGGATGGGGTAATGAAGCGACGGCCGTAGGTAGTGCGTATCCGCTTTTGCCGCACGATTATTTGTATCCGATGCATCGCGATATCGGTGCGCATTTTACCAAAGGTCAGTCAGCCAAAGTTTTGATGCTCAACCATCTTGCCCGTGCGGAAGGCCCGACACGCGGTGTGGACGGTACGGGACATTATTATGATAAAAATCTTCGAATCGTCGGTAATATCAGCCATTTGGCAGCAATGATACCTCAAGCCGTGGGTACGGCATTGGCGTCCGTAAAGAAAAAAGAAAATGCGGTCGTGATCAATTATGTCGGTGACGGCGGTATGAACGTCGGTGAATTTCACGAAGGCCTCAATATGGCCGCGGTATGGAAATTACCCTTTATCCTGATCATCGAAAACAATCAGTACGCGTATTCCACACCCAATACGTTACAGTTTGCTTGCGAAAGTCCAGTGGATCGTGCATTAGGGTATGGCATACCCGGCGTCAAAGTGGATGGTACGGATATTTTGGAAGTGTACCGTGTTTGTAAAGAAGCGTTTGAACGGGCGCGTCGCGGTGAAGGGCCGACGTTGATCGAATCGGTTACGATGCGTATGCGCGGACATGCCGAACACGACGGCCATGAATATTATCCTCCGGGGATCTTGGAAAAATGGGAGAAGAAAGACCCGATCATGCAGTTTGAGAAATTTCTTAAATCGGAGAAATTACTCACCGATAAAATGATCGAAGACATTGATACGTCAACCAAACAAGAAATTGATGAAGCGATCGAATATGCCGACAAAGCGCCGTGGCCAGAACCTTCGCAGGCGGCGACGTGGGTGTACGCGGAATAATTAAATCCTAATATTAACATTGGTAAAAAATACTTACGCATGACCGGTCAAAGTAAAACAACGACAAAACCATACGCTCATTCGACGGAACTGGATCTGAAAAAATACGAGCCGACCAAAGAGCAGATGAAAGAAATGTACTATTTTATCATGCTCAATCGCGCGTTCGATGATCGCATCGCCAAACTTTACCGCCAAGGTAAAATCATCGGAGCCGCTTACGGCAGCCGCGGGCAGGAAGCCACCAGCGTGGGTTCGACGTATGCGTTGGGTCCGGATGATATCGTCGGGCCGATTATTCGAAATGCGGGCTCCATCATCGTGCGCGGGCTACCGGTTAAAAATTTCTTATCTAATTTTGTCGGTCGTTCGACCACTCCGACGCGCGGTCGCGATGGCAATTCGCACTTAGGTGATTTGAATATGGGCGTCTTCGCTCCGATTTCACATTTGGGGAGTCTGATCAGCAATATCGCCGGTTGTGCACTGGCATTCAAAATGAAAAACGAACCGCGTGTGGCGCTGACCTATATCGGGGACGGAGGTACGTCCACAGCCGAGTTTCACGAAGGTATGAATATGGCCGCCGTGATGAAATTACCTTTTATTTGTATTATCGAAAATAATAATTGGGCGTATTCGACACCGACGCGAACTCAAGCGATGATCAAAGATTTTGCTATCAAAGGCAAAGCTTACGGCATGGAGGCCATCGTCGTGGACGGCAATGATGTTTTCGAGGTGTTTCGTACGACACGGTACGCGGCCGAACGCTGTCGAAAAGGTATGGGGCCTATTTTGATCGAAGCGAAAACCATGCGCATGAAAGGTCATGCGGAGCACGATGATGCGTTTTATGTTCCCAAAGAACAATTTACAGAATGGCAGAAAAAAGACCCGATCGCGCGTGCAGAAACGTATCTTTTGGATAAAAAATACATGACCGCAACTGAAAATGAGGCCTTAAAACAACGTGTGGCGAAAGATATGGAAGAAGCGGAAGAATTTGCACTTAATGCGCCGTTTCCAGCCATGGAAGAAGCGGTGACCGGAGTATACGCTGATTAAGGAGGAGAGACGATGAAAAAATTAATTCTATTATTTGTTTTGTTCGTTCATTCGACATTTGCTCAAACATCATTTGCCATTATCCCTTTCACGGGAACCGCCGATGTAGGTGTTAATGATCGCGAAGCTTTTGTTAGCGGGCTTTATCAAGGGATGACGAATAGCGGGCGTTACCGTATCGTCGATCGCAACCTGATCGAACAAGTATTGAAAGAACAAAATTTTCAACTGAGTGACTTAACGGAACAGAAAAAAGTTATCGAATTCGGAAAAATTGCCGGGGCTGAAAAAATTATAACCGGTAAAATGTTCAGATATTCGTCGACACAACCGGCAATTACATTTTCCGTGATTGATGTTTCAACCAGTCAGGTTGAGTTTTCCAAAGAAATCACATATAACAATTATACGTTTTCTAACCTAAGCAGTTTTTTGGTATCGCAGTTAATTGATAAGTATCCGCTGGTCGGTAAAGTGCTTGGTAAATCCGGAGATGTCTATATCATCAACATCGGACTCAATCAGAATATCAAAAACGGAACGCGCATTTTTGTGGCTAGAAATAATGTCCTCAAAGGTGATGACGGTGAAATTTTGATGGAAGAGTATAAGCGCGTCGGTATTTTAGAGGTGACATTAGCCGACAAAGCGCGTTCGCAATGCAAGCTACGCAGTTTGGTTGAAAGCAATGTTATCATTCAAAAAGACGATATGATTTCTCCGGATCCGATACCGGAGCGACCGGCACTTGTTTCGGATAAGCCTTTTTGGACTGGTTATTCAAAAGGCGAGCTGCTTTTAGATGATGATATGAGTAAAAAGCAGTATCTATCTGTAACGAGCGCTATGGGCGAAACCTACAAAGATGGACGGCTTTTTATCAATACGACACATTTGAATTCCGGTCATGGGTACTGCTATTATCCGGCACCTTTTGACGCCGTGGGAGATTTTGTATGCGAAGCAGAAATTACGTTTGAAAAAAACACTGAAAAGTATAATAGGGTAACTTTTATATTTAGAAATGTCGGTGCGTACGGCGAAGGAAACGGTTATTCGTTATACTTTACTAATGACGGTTCTTACCAAATGGATTATATGCGTAACGGGTTTTTGTTCCCGATTATCAAATTTACTTCAACCCCTACATTGAAACGTGGCACGTCAAAAAATATATTGCGCGTCGTAGCCAAAGGCTCAAAATTTGATCTTTATTTCAATGATCAGTTTTTAGCTGCATTTGAGCATGAGGCAATAGAAAAAGGCGGTTTTGGAATTTGGTCCGGGCAGGGAAGTCACGTATCCGTGGACAATATCAAAATCTGGAATATTAAATAAAACTCCTTATTTAATACAAGATCAGCAGCAGCCATCCGGCCCACAACAGGCTTCGCTCAGAATAGTTTCATTGTAATCCATACCTTTAGTTTCGCGCGCGTGACGGCGAGCATTCTTATTGCAATTAAAGAATTTTGCCGATTCTAAAGAAATAATCTCTTTAGGACTTACCGCAAAAATATCATTGGCGTACGGCCCTTTTTCCCGCGTATAAATGCCAAATGTTTTATCACACACGGCCATACGCTCCCCACGAAAAAGTGTATGTCCGTCATCATCTATAACGGCTTTCCAAGGACCTTTATAGATCACGGCTTGTTGGCGTTCAAGGCAAGGACCTTCTTTTCCTTTGTAACCGATCACGGTGACCGAACGGTATTCGATACCTTCCACCACTTGCCATGGTGAGGTTTCCCATTTGTCTAAACTAATACCGTAGAACCCCGCTTTTTCAAAAGCTTTCAAAAATTCATCCTCACGAAATGCACCGGAGATACAGCCGCTCCAGAGTTCTGGGTTATTTTTCTGATGAAGCGGTATGTCTTCATCAGAGACTATATCCGATATAGCAAAGCGGCCGCCTGGTTTCAAAACGCGATATATTTCGGCGATGAGATTTTGACGGTCTTCTTCCCGGACAAGATTGAGTACACAATTGGACAAAACGACATCCACGGAATTGTCGTGAATCATCGGCCGTTGGTTGCGAAGTTCTTCTGTAAATAATTCCAAACGTTGCAAATCATCACCGTGTTGGATAGGGTTTTGACGCACATAAGCATCGAGCGCATCCCAATCCAATTTCAAATCCTGTATTTTTCCTCGATGAAATGTAACATTGGTATAACCCAGTTTTTGTCCGATAGGATCTTTGTACTTGCGGGCTAAAGCTAACATTTCGGAGTTCATATCGACGCCGAGTACACGCCCTTCGGAACCTACGATTTGCGCGGCGATATAACAGATTTTTCCACCGCCGCTGCCCAAGTCCAATACCGTTTCTCCGGGGCGCACATAACGCGAGGGGTCGCCGCAACCGTAGTCACGATCAAGGATTTCCTGAGGTAAAATTTGAAGATATTTTGAATCGTATGAAACAGGACAACATAAAGAGGCAACGGTCGTGCGTGCGCCTTCGGTATATCGTTCGGTTACCGCTTTTTCCACATTGAGTGCGAGTTCGTCGTTAGCAGACATGCTTAGCTCTCCCAAAAAATTATTGAATCAAATAATAAATGCAAGCTGCGATAACAGCAGCTATGGGTAGTGTTAACGCCCATGAAAGAACGACTTGCCCTATCACTTTGAAATCGGCTTGACCGGTAATAATGCCTATTCCGGAAATAGCGCCTACGGACACATGGGTAGTGGATACAGGCAAACCCCACCGACTTGCAAAAATAACAAGAAATCCCGTGACAAGATTGGCCGTCAGTCCCTGGCCGTGGTTCATAGATGTGATTTTTTTACTCATAGTACGCGCTACTTTGCGGGCATTGAGTAAACCGCCGATGGCCATAGCTATTGCGATGGCTACCATGGACCACTCGATGCGCATAATCTGCGCAGCAAAAACAAGCCCGACGATTTTAGGTGTATCGTTGAGACCGCGTGCAAAGCTAACCATAGCCGCGCTTAGATAATGAAGTACGTCCACCAGGCGCTGCGCTGAAATGCCCATCACGGCGCCGCCGTATCGTCTTTGGCAGGAAACTTCATCGCCAACAGTAATTTCAGGCAGGGTCACGGTCTGAAACGAAAGAGCATGCGCGGGTCGAGGGGTAGGTATGACGGTTTGGCAGGTTCCAACGCAAATGCAGTGTTCTTCTCGAATACCAGCCCAAATCCGAATTTGACGAAATATTACATAGACAATCGCGGCAACGACTACGGAAACCAACGGACTAATTAACAGAGGTATAAAAAAGGTTGAACCTAATTTTTCTGTATTTAATTGGGAACCTACAGCGAGGAAACCTGCGCCGGTAAGCGCACCGGTTAGGCCGTGTGTCGTCGAAATGGGAAATCCGAAAAATGAAGCGATGAGAACCGTTAAACCGGCGCCAAGAGCTACTGCGGTTAAAAATTCGGGAGTAACTGTCAATGTATCCGGCACAAGCCCTTTACCTGAAAAATTACTCACGAGTGATTGAGCAATAAAAATCGAACATACCGAACCCGCAAAGGTAGTGACGGTCGCGAGCCCAATCGAGGCTTTATATCCTAGTGCTTTACTGCCGTAGAGCGTTGCAACACCTTTAAAATTATCATTTGCACCGTTGCTGTACGCGACAAAAAGCGCTCCGGCAAAAAGCAGTACGATCATCGCCATTTTTATGCCCTAATTAATTTCAAGTTATTTATTTTGAATTATGCCGTTGTCCCGCCGCAACTGCTGCCCGCCCCCGCCGTACATCCGAAACAATGCGATGCAAAAAGGATAGTGCGATTTCGTATTCTCGTCGCATCAAAATTGAAAACGCTAAGCGGTTCGTGATCATGGGATTGCATGCCGAGCATTTGGTTGAAATCGCAATCGTAGATTTTTCCGTCATAACTCACACTGATCAGAGTTCGGCACATGATACCTTGCGCCGCGCCGGGATTAAATGCATTTATTAACTTCATCATGTATTCGTCGTATTTGCCCGTACGCTCAAGATCTTCCCGAAAGCGATGGATCGGCATATTGGTGATCGTAAATAGATTATTGAAGTGAATTCCGAATTTGTCATGCAAACTGCGTTTATAGTCCGCCTCCAACGCTCCTTGAGCAGCGGGAAGGTATGTACCGACGGGGTTGTACACTAAGTTGAGCACAAGGCCTGAACCGTCTTTTCCAAAACCCAGCGCATTGAGATTTTTTAACGCCGCGATGCTTTTATTAAAAACGCCCCGCCCGCGTTGCTTATCCGTAAAATATTCCTCATAAAAAGGTAGCGATGAAATCACTTCAATCCCGTGATCGGCGAAAAACTGCGGCAGGTGCGTCATCGGTTGTTTGGTCAGAGGATGAGGGTCCTGCGATACGGTGAGGTTATGCCGAACCATGACGTGTTTTCCCATTCGTCGCGCTTCGGTAACCAAAAACTCAAAATGCGGATTAAGTTCCGGGGCGCCGCCGGTAATATCGAGGTTTTTTATTTCGTCATGCGCCGCAAGTATCGCCAAACAGCGATCTACGGTAGGGCGATCCATTTGCTCGGTGCGCTTGGGTGAAGCATCCACGTGGCAATGACGGCAGGCCTGATTGCACAGTTTGGTTATATTGACTTGCAACGTATGAATGCCGAGCGGCGGTAATGTCAACTCATGCTCACGCAGTTTTTCATGAAAAGAATATTTCATATCGGCCGGAGATATCGGCAATATTTGTGGCAGTTGCATAATTTTTATACGTTGAGGTTGTCTAAATTATTCAGCATTTGTACACCGTGTACGAGCGTGATGCCGGCCATCATGGCGGAGGCGACGTGTACCGCTTCGGTCATTTGGTCGGGGCTTGCACCGCATTCGAGGCTCTGCGTCGTATAGGCGTCAATACAATAAGGACAGTTTTTAGCATGGGCTACAGCCAAAGCGATCAGGGCTTTTTCCCGTTTGGTCAATGCGCCGTCTTTGCCGGTAACCTCATTGTAATACGCAAAAAATTTATCCATCAGTTCTTTGCGAAATCTCCCTACGTCGCCAAATTTTTTAAGGTCTTCACTTTCGTAGTAATTCATCTTGGGGCTCCCATGTTGTAAGAATACTGATGAGGAAAAAGGATTAATTTTCTGAAGACTGAATGATGTAACTCGGAGGTAAAACAAATATTCCCATGTTTATTTGTTATCCACCTGCGATTCGATGACGGATTGGATTTCTGCAGGTACGCGATTGAGGAAATCATATCCGGTGGAGGTTTCGATTTGGTCCACGGATGTTCTGTACGATTTCCATGATGTGCTGCGAATACCATCGGTATTGGGCATATCCACGGCGATCACGCGTGTCAGCGTGGTGACCTGATCGGGTGTGGTTTCCTCATGAGGAAGTACAACAATGATTTTCCATACGCGTACGGGGACGGTGACTTTACCGGAAGCTATGGTTTTGAGCGAATCATAATGCCCTGACATGATAAAAAGTTCGTTACCTTCACCGGCCAAATCACGGCAATAACTTTCGAGTTCGACCCAAGGTCCTTGGTTATTATCCGAAGCCTGAGGAAGTATATTGGTCATGTAAAATGTAGAAACATTATCGGAAGGAACTGCATTGCGATCGCCGGAGGGGCACATGTGTCCTCGATCATAACCGCTGCCGGTATAGTCACCATCTTTCACAGCATACCAACCCGCCGGCAAAATATCTGTTTTAAAGTTATCTTGACGTGCTATCGTACCGAGCCAATTTTTATTCAAGTGCCATGCGCACCAGTTGGGGATACGGCGAACATTGTCATAAGACACAGCGTATTGGGAGCGGGCGATCAGATAGTTACGCGGCGAAGCGATATTTGTTTCGCTTTGACTCGGATTGCCGAGGGAAAGATGCAAATTCGGCGTTTGGCCGGTATCGGCATCAGCTGCGGATAGTCGGTATAGTTGTGTTTCGCTGTAGGCGCCGTTTTCACTCAGGATTTTTATGAAATAGGTGCCTACGTTTAAGTGGGGAATATCAATGGATTCTGTGACGCCATTGGCGCCGCGGGATAAACCTACAATGGAATCGTGGCTATCCATGAGATAAAGATTATAGTCTTTATCATCCGGAACGGCTAAAGTAACTGCGACATGACGCGGCGAACTTAATACAAAACGAAAATAATCTACATCGTCGCTAACGGATACGGTGCCTTGATGAACTTGGGGAAGTCTCGGAAATAAAATCGCCGTTTCAGGTGTATCATTGCCATCAATGGAATCCAACGGCTCGATTAAATCCGCACACCCCGCTAAAAATGCAGCAATCAATACAACCGGTAACAAGATTTGGAAGGATTTCATATAAAAAGATAAAAAAACTTATGATTCGTCCAAAGAATTTTTCAAAGCTTTTCTTGTTTCTTAGTTTCAAAATTATTATGATAGCCCGCCTTAATAATCCGCTAATATTTACATAACAAAATTTACACTTCGATAATTCAAATTTAATAACGAGGAAATACTATGAGGGTAGATCGTATCATCGAGGCGTTTTTACCACGTGAAGACAAATTTTTTAAACTTTTTGAAGAAACAGCCCAGCACCTGATCACGGCATCGGATCTGATGGTCAAACTGATGAATTGTCCGGCGGAGGAGCGTTTAGCCGTGAGTCAGGAAATTCATAAATTGGAGCACTTGTGCGACGACACAGCGCATCGGCTTTTTTCCGAGCTGAACGCCACATTTGTAACGCCGTTTGATCGCGAAGATATTATGATGCTGGCATCGGCACTGGACGACGTCATGGATTTTTTGGACGAAAGCGCGCGACGCATTATACTATATAAAATCACTTCTATTCCGGCAAATATGAAACAATTGGCCGACGTGCTCAAAGAATCTATCACCGAGACACATCACGGCGTGAGCCATATTCGGAATATCCATAAGACGGATGGTATTCGTAAAACACTGGAACGTATCCATGCCTGTGAAAACAAAGCGGATATGGTTTTTGAAATGGGAATAGCGGACCTTTTTGATAATGAAAAAGACCCGATTAATTTGGTCAAGCTCAAAGATATCTATACCAGTCTCGAACGCTCCACGGATAAGTGCGAAGATGTCGCCAACGTGCTCGAAGCGATCCTCATCAAGCACGCGTAAAGGGAGATATTGCTCATGATGGAGCTACTTATAATTACGATAGCCTTGGCATTAATCTTTGATTTTATCAATGGCTTTCACGATGCGGCCAATTCGATCGCAACCGTCGTTTCCACGCGCGTATTGTCGCCGTTCAAAGCGGTGATTTGGGCGGCGGCATTTAACTTTATTGCGTACTGGTTTTTTGAATTGCATGTCGCTGATACGGTCGCCAAAACAGTAAAGCCGGAGGGTTTTACTTTGGTCGTTGTTACAGCCGGATTGATCGGTGCGATCATATGGAATTTGTTAACATGGTGGTGGGGAATTCCGTCGAGCTCCTCACACACGTTGATGGGCGGTTTCGCCGGTGCGGCTGTGGCATATGCCGGCGGTGATTTTTCTGTAGTACGCTTGGATAAAGTAACTCCGGTCGTATATTTTATCTTGCTGGCGCCGATTCTCGGTATGTTGGTTTCATATACGATTTCAGTGATTACGATTCATATCTGCAAGCGTATGAGTCCCCATAAAGTGGACAAAGTATTTCGTCAATTGCAGTTGTTTTCTTCTGCCGCATTTAGCCTCGGTCATGGTGCCAACGATGCCCAAAAGGTTATGGGTATTATAGCCGTGGCAATGTATTCACAAAAAGTCATTCCTAGCCTTGATCACATACCGGATTGGGTTCCTTTATCATGTCATGCAGCAATTGCGTTTGGGACCATGGCAGGCGGATGGCGTATTGTGAAAACGATGGGACAAAAAGTTACTAAACTCTCTCCGTTTGAGGGCTTTGCAGCTGAAACGGCCGGAGCAATGACACTTTTTGGAACAGGCATGACAGGTATTCCTGTCAGTACGACGCACACGATTACCGGCTCGATCATCGGCGTAGGCGTGATCAAACGCGTATCCGCCGTTCGCTGGGGCGTAACTCGCAATCTGCTGTGGGCATGGGTTTTAACCATTCCGATTTCAGGATTGTTTGGCGCGATTTGTTATTGGATTGCTTCGTTTTTTGTTTCATAAAACTTCGGATTACAATTTTTATATTCGATAAAAGGCTGCTCGGAAATGAGCAGCCTTTTTTTTTGGATTTCTTTGTGCTTTTCTTTTTTAAACGCGATGTGTATCATGGGTAATGAATGGATTGGGGATTACATGAATTTGAGGTATGTATGAAAAATAGAAGAAATATTTCATATCTGGCTTTGATAGGTATCATCATTTCCTTTTACGGTTGTTCATCCAAATCTCCACGAACAACTCCGCCCAAGCCGCCGCGTCTTATTGTTTTTATCGCACTAGATCAGTTTCGCTATGACTATCTGACGCGGTTTAGTACGCATTTTGGACCGGACGGATTTAATTACCTCCTCAATGGCGGAGCAAGTTTTGCCAACTGCTTATATGAACAAGCCACGACGCACACATCGGTGGGGCACGCGACGATGATGAGCGGTACGTTGCCGTATCGGCATGGTATCATTGCCAACTATTGGTGGAGCCGCGAATTGCATCGCTATATTTACGCACCGGAAGACACTTTGGCGCCGATACTGGGAATTGAAAAGCAAAAAGCAACAGACGGGCGTTCGCCGCGCAATTTTAGCGGAATCAATTTTGCCGATGCCTTACGTGAAAAAACGAACGGCCGGGCTAAAGTATTTTCCGTGTCCAATAAAGACCGCTCCGCCGTATTGATGGGCGGGAAAAATCCCAATGGCGCATATTGGATGGTAAAAAACCGCGGAGGGTTTTATACCAGCACGTATTATATGAAGGACTATCCGGTGTGGGTAAAGGATTACAATGCTCAAAAACCGGCGGACAAATATTTTGGCATGTCGTGGGACATGCTGCTGGATAAAGAAAAATATCCGGTCATGAAACCGGAGATACTTCGCTTACTGGATTTGCCGAGTTCGGGTTTTGGGCATAGTTTCCCGCATCCACTCAAAGGATTGACGTCGGACAGACCTGATACGATGTACTACAAAGAACTGATCCATACGCCGTTTGCCAGTGAAATGATTTTGGATTTTGCAAAGGCGATTATTCAAAATGAAGCTTTAGGTTCGGACGAGGTTACGGATCTTCTTTGCATCAGTTTATCGGCCAATGACGAAATAGGGCACAGTTTCGGACCATCGAGTCCGGAGGTGATGGATATCACTGTACGGACCGACCGTTTGCTGGCGCAGTTTTTTAAGTATATCAATAATGCCGTCAGAGAAGAAGATGTCCTGTATGTGTTGACGTCCGATCATGGTGTTCCTTTTTTCCCGGAAGAAATGACCGACCGGGGTGTGACAGCCGCACGGGTTCATCCCCGAAAATTGGCCGCTGTGGCCGATTCGATCATGGCTTTGAAGTACGGAAAATTGCCTCAGGGAAAACAATACGTTGATCGGATAGCGTACCCGGATTTGTATTTTGACGGCCGTGTTTTGGCGGAAAAAAAGATTGATAAAGAAGAAGCGTCCGATTATATTAGCGCGGTTTTTGAACAATCGCTGCCGATCATCTATAGAGCGTATTCGGGCACGCGGTTAAAGCGCGGTCTAGTGCCGTCCGATCCTATATCCGAAGCTGTACGTAAAAGCTTCCATTCTCGCCTGAGCGGGGATGCCGTGATAGTGCTAAAACCTTTTCACGTATGGGATTCCAATGGCCTAGGAACCGAACATAGTCTTCCGTATGCGTATGATGCGCAGGTGCCTTTGATATTCAAAGGAAAACGTTGGATCAAAAGCGGATTGTACAAAGACGAAGTCGCACCGACCGACATAGTTCCCGTTTTGTCGGTGATCACCGGTTGCGAAGATCCGGGCGGTAGAGATGGACAAGTGCCCGATCAGTTATTGAAATTTTCAAAATAGTTCATACATCTAAACAGGAGTTCAGTTCAATGCCGGGTTTTCTCACAACAATCAAATATGTGTGCATATACGCATCGGATTTTGACCGTTCATTGGCATTTTATCGTGACGGCCTCGGCCTCCAGGTAACATACAAAGAAGACGGTTTTGCACAGTTTAATACCGAAGGTACGATACTCACGCTCGAAAAAGACGGGTTTCGTTCCGATGAGCCCAAAGACTACCGCAAAGTGGGTTTCTTAATCCAATTTGAAGTGGAAGATATCGAAAAAGCGGTTACCGCACTTAAAGCCAAAAATGTGAAATTCACCCAAACGATTACAGATAAAGAATTCGGTCGTACGGCGATCATTGTTGATCCGGACGGCAATCAGATCATGTTGCTGGAGCAGTAAACGAATTGCTCGGATTCATTTTTTTTGGGTGCGAATGTAAAATTTCACAGAGGTTCTCATGGCTAATATTACATATCTCGAAGCCATTTCGATGGGTTTGCGCGAAGAGATGCAGCGCGACGGCAATGTATTTCTGATCGGTGAAGACATCGGTGTCTATGGCGGCGCGTTCAAAGTAACCAAAGGATTTATCGACGAGTTTGGCGCCGAGCGTGTTATGGATACGCCGATTTCCGAAGCCGGTATTATCGGTGTGTGTGTAGGCTCCGCGCTTATGGGGATGCGTCCCGTGGCGGAAATGCAGTTTGCCGATTTTATTTCCTGCGGATTCAATCAGCTTGTCAATCAGGCCGCTAAAATTCACTACCGATGGGGCGAGGCGGTACCGATGGTCGTTCGTTGTCCCTCGGGCGGTGGCGTGCACGGCGGTCCTTTTCACTCACAAAATCCCGAAGCATGGTTTTTTCACGTACCGGGATTAAAAGTGGTTTCCCCGTCAACGCCCTACGATGCCAAAGGGTTGATCAAAGCGGCGATTCGTGACAATAATCCTGTATTATATTTTGAGCACAAGTTTTTGTATCGTCGTATCAAAGGGGAAGTTCCGGAAGACGACTACATCGTGCCGATCGGCAAAGGGGACATCAAGCGCGAAGGTAAAGACATGACGGTCGTGGCGTACAGTTCGGCTGTGCATTGGGCGCTCGAAGCGGCAGAGATCATCGAAAAAGAGGGCGTCAGCGTCGAAGTGCTCGATCTGCGCAGCATTTTACCGTACGATAAGGAACTGATTCTCCAATCGGTTCGCAAAACCAATCGAGTCATCGTCGCTCACGAAGCTACGCTAACCGGCGGGGTCGGTGGCGATATTGCAGCGTTCATCACCGAACACGCTTTTGAATCGCTCGATGCGCCGGTGAAACGACTTGCGGCGATTGATACACCCGTGCCGTACAGCCCGCCACTCGAAGCATATTTCCTTCCCAACAAGGACAAAATGCTGGCGATGATGCGCGAGCTCGCGGCTTACTGATCGAACATCATGCAGAAACGTTGGTTTAATATACTTTCAATAATTTCACTGGTACTCTTTGGTGCCGGTGATTTTATTTTGAAGGCCTCGGATAAAGGCGAGGGACAGGAACTTCATGCAAACCGTTTTCTTGCGGATGCTTTGGAGGACGCCCGTCATAATTATGCAGGTCGCACCATTCCCGCATCGGCTGTCGTGAAGTTTGAAGTATATCGCGGTTTTCTTGCGGATATCAATAAAGACGGCGAATCCGAATATATCGTGGCCGGCACGATTACGGGCCTGGATATCAATTACGTCATGGTGTATCTGTGGAAGAACGAAAAATGGCTCTGTACTGTGCTCAATAGCGGTCTCGGCGGAGGCATTGCCGACTTACAGTTGTTGGATGTGAATCAGGACGGCACAGAGGAAATATATTCGGTCATCAAAGACGAAAAACAAAAACAACACTGCCGTATCGACGGATTTTGTAAAGACCTGAGCAGCGAATTGTCACCGATGTTTTGTTGGAATGCAGAAGATGGAATGAGCATTTCACAAAACATTCTGCTCATCGAAAAAAGCGGGATGCGCTGTGTGCGGGTGGACGAAATCCGGTATCCGGAATCGGAAGACGGAGATATCCAGCAACAAACGTATTATTATGTATATGAAAACGGAAAATTTGTACGGGGACAATAGAGGTGTAATATGAAAATGTTGTGGCTTGTAAAGTTATATTGGATATGGATAGTTCTCGGCCTGATTATTTTAATTCCGGCTGTTATCCCTCCGGGACTGGACATGTTCAATGCATTCTTTGGCTTTGCGGTAGTAGTTGTCGGATTGGTTTTTCGACGTGCGATGCAAAGCGATACGCTTCGCCAGCGCATTGATCGCAATTTGAATTCGTAACATTTTATTTATAGGAATTTATTCATGGCTCAGAAATTTCAGAATTATATCAACGGAAAATGGCAAGATGCCAAGTCCGGTGCCACCTTTGAAAATCGTAATCCCGCCAATTGGGATGAAGTGATCGGTTTATTTCCCAAATCAGGAAAAGAAGATGTGCAGGAAGCCGTGGAAGCGGCCGCGGCCGCATGGGATAAATGGCGTTTGATGCCGGCTCCCAAACGCGGCGACATATTGCGCAAAGTAGGCGATATTCTCGTTGCGCGTAAAGACGAGTTTGCCCGTGAAATGACACGGGAAATGGGCAAAGTCGTAGCGGAAACAAAAGGCGATGTACAAGAAGGTATTGATACAGCCTATTACGCAGCGACCGAAGGGCGCCGTCTTTTCGGTCATACTGTTCCTTCGGAATTGGCCAATAAATTTGCCATGTCGGTTCGTATGCCGATCGGTGTTGCGGGGTTGATTTGTCCGTTTAATTTTCCGTTAGCCATACCGACGTGGAAGATGTTCCCGGCGCTGCTTTGCGGGAATACTGTCGTTTTCAAACCGGCTGAAGACACGCCGAAAACCGGAAGTATGTTGCTCGAAGTTTTGATCGAAGCGGGAATTCCGGCAGGCGTAGTTAACCTTGTGCACGGTTTCGGTGAAGATGTCGGCGCGACGATCGTAAGTCATCCGAAAATTGATCTGATCAGCTTTACCGGTTCGTCCCAAACCGGCAGTATGATCGCATCACAATGCGGTAAAGACCTTAAGCATGTTTCCCTTGAGATGGGCGGAAAAAATGCGCAAGTCGTTATGGACGATGCCAATCTCGAATTGGCTCTTGACGGCGTTTTATGGGGTGCATTCGGTACGACAGGACAACGTTGTACTGCAACGAGCCGATTGATTTTGCACGAAGCGATTCATGATAAATTTGTAGATATGCTGATCAAGGCGGCTCAGAAACTTGTCATCGGTGACGGTCTTAAGCCCGGAAATCAAGTCGGGCCGTTGATTCACGAAGAATCACTCAAAAAAGTTCAGCGTTATGTCGAGATCGGTAAGAGCGAGGGCGCAAAACTGGTGCTCGGCGGTGAACGCCATACCGACGGCGATTGTGCCAAAGGATGGTTCTTTAAACCCACGATTTTTACCGATGTCAAAGCAGGCATGCGTATCGAACAAGAAGAAATTTTCGGTCCCGTGCTTTCAGTGATCAAAGTAAAAAATATTGATGAAGCGATCACGGTGCTTAACGGTACCAAATACGGCTTATCTTCATCGGTCTATACCAAAGATGTCAATAACAGCTTCAAAGCCATGCGCGACATCAAAACCGGTATCACGTATATCAATGCACCGACGATCGGTGCCGAAGCGCATTTGCCTTTTGGCGGTGTCAAAGCTACGGGTAACGGACACCGTGAAGGCGGTTGGCCGGTATTTGATTTTTACAGTGAAACCAAAACAGTATACGTGGACTATAGCGATAAACTGCAACGTGCACAGATTGATAATTACTAAAAAACCATGAGTGAATTTTTCCAAAATACATCCAACGGCACAGCGCAACGTCGGGGATGGCTTCTGCAACAAGAAGCTGTCGGTGAAGTGCGTCATTGCTTGCTCAAACCGGAATGGCGCGTGTGAGATCGGTTCTTTTTGTAAATAATTTTTAATTATTAAAAAAGGATACCGACATGGAAAAAATTCAAATCAAACCGCAAGAAGTTCACGAAACACTCAAAAAACACATTCTCGCCGATGGTTACGATTTTGTACTCGATACAAAAAAGAGCCACGGTTCATGGGTAGTAGATTCTAAAACCGGTAAAGAATATCTGGATTTTTATTCGTTTTTTGGATCGTCTCCGATCGGTATGAATCACCCGGCCATGATGACGCCAGAATTTCGTGAAGGGCTCATTGATGCCGCGACCAATAACCCTGCGAATGCCGATGTATATACGGTAGCGATGGCCGAATTCGTTGCGACATTCGAAAAAACCGGTATTCCCGAATATCTTCCTCACATGTTTATGATTTCCGGCGGCGCTTTGGCCATCGAAAATGCGCTTAAAACGGCGTTTGACTGGAAGGTTCGTAAACAACACCCCAACGGGTTCAGTTCGATCGAGCAAGAAGAAGACTACGTCAATTCCATGAAAGTGATTTATTTCAAGGAAGCATTTCACGGTCGTAGCGGCTATACGATGACGATGACCAATACGCATTATCGGTATAAAGTGCAGTATTTCCCGAAATTCAACTGGATCAAAGCACCAAACCCCAAGATGGTATTTCCTTTAAATGATACCAATCTTGCCGACATCAAAAAACGGGAAGAAGAATCTTTAACATTTATTCGCGAACAAGTTAAGCGTTATAAAAATCAAATCGCCGCGTTGATTTTAGAGCCGATTCAGGCCGAAGGCGGGGATAATCATTTCCGCGTTGAATTTCACAAAGAGCTGCGAAAAATCTGTGATGAAAACGAAATCATCATGATCTACGATGAAGTGCAGACCGGCGTCGGTCTAACCGGTAGCTTTTGGGCGCATGAAAAAATCGGCGTTAAGCCCGATATTCTTGCGTTCGGAAAAAAAATGCAGGTATGCGGTATTCTTGCCGGTAAACGTATTGATGAAGTAAAAGATAACGTATTTCAAAAATCGGGACGAATCAATTCGACCTGGGGCGGGAATTTGGCGGATATGTACCGTGCGACGTGGTATCTTCGTATTATAGAATCAGAAAAATTGGTTGAAAATGCAGATAAAGTCGGAGCTCATTTGCTTGGCAAACTGCAAGATCTGACCAAAGATTTTAAACAAGTGACCAATGTACGCGGAGCCGGTCTGATGATCGCATTTGATTTACCGACCGAACAACTTCGTGATGCCGTCCATAAAAAAACGCCGGAATTCGGTTTGTTGGTTTTGAAATGCGGCGAAAAAACAATTCGGCTTCGACCGGCACTGAACCTGACGATGGCGGAAGCCGATATGGGTGTCGAACGAATTGCGAAATCTTTAAAAGAAATCTTGAAATAATAAATAATTTACCGTATATCAGGCGCCCGTGCTAAGAGTGATCTTAAGCACGGGTTGTTTGATACATAGGTTCGGGGTGTAGCGCAGCCCGGTTAGCGCGCCTGCTTTGGGAGCAGGATGTCAGGAGTTCGAATCCCCTCACCCCGACAAAGAGAAATGAGTAACAGCCACGTTAGAACGTGGCTGTTTTTGTTAGGATGAAATTTACAGTTTATATATTGTACAGTAAAAGTCGCCAGCGCTATTATG